>JAERML010000001.1 GCA_016844425.1 Bacteroidota bacterium | reverse complement strand
CATTTCGACTGTTTCGGGATTCGGTATTCCATGAACCCCCTGTTGTTGACTATTCATTCAGGTCTTCCCTCGGAGTGGGGAGGTTGGAGGACGTTGTAACCAATCTTTATACGAGTTCTTATCTTTCACGGGGGAAGTATTTTCACGGCGTGGGTCGATTAACCGAGGCACGGCGTGCTTTTCAGCTTGCAATCAGTTATAATCCGGCTTCTGATGAAGCGAGGCGTTGGCTGCAAGTTCTGGATTCACAAAATCGATGATCCCGACTTGCTCTCACCTAGTTAAGCTGAATTCTTGCAATTGTGGTCAAAAACTGATTGACTCTTTGCATTAAATTGTTATATTTGTAAGCTAAGCTCTCAAGTTTTGCCCCTCGCAGGCACGTCCTCTCCCAGGACGTGGGGAGGCTTGCGTCAATGAAGGTGTATTTTGTTGCTGGCGTAGCTCAATTGGTAGAGCAGCTGATTTGTAATCAGCAGGTTGCGGGTTCGAGCCCCATCGCCAGCTCTAGCTAGGGCCGGCCGGGGACTTGAGACATCGGGCAGGTAGCGAAGCGGTCAAACGCAACAGACTGTAAATCTGTCGGCTCAGGCCTTCGGAGGTTCGAATCCTCCCCTGCCCACGGCAAGGGAACTCGCTGCGGGAGTAACTCAGTTGGTAGAGTCACAGCCTTCCAAGCTGTTGGTCGCGGGTTCGAGTCCCGTCTCCCGCTCGAAGCAAAGAGGCCGCTGGGAAGAGGTCACAGAGGGCGATCATTTGCAGCGATGCTTGCGTAGCTCAGTTGGTAGAGCACTTCCTTGGTAAGGAAGAGGTCACCGGTTCAATCCCGGTCGCAAGCTCGAATGAAAAGTATTCATTGTCCGATACCTGGAGTATTGCCGTGAGAGACATTATTACGTTAGAGTGCACCGACTGCAAACGTAGAAACTATTCGACCACCAAGAACAAAAAGAAGCAAACCGGGCGGGTGGAGTACAAGAAGTTTTGCCGGTTCTGTGCCAAGCACACGACCCACAAGGAAACACGGTAGGCAAGAGGCGTCAGGGGAAGAGCATTCCATCTCCACAATCTCTAGTATACCTTAGTAGCTCAATTGGCTGGAGTAGCATCTCCCGCTCCAAGGCGGTACGGGAGACTGAATACGTGAGTAGCTCAATTGGCTAGAGCAGCGGTCTCCAAAACCGCAGGTTGGGGGTTCAAGTCCCTCCTCACGTGCAAGGAATCCTGTGGATGTTGAGTAGTTCAATCGAGCGACAATAACTAACGAACCGATTCTATGAAAGAGAAGATTATAGCGTTCTTCACGGATGTTGTGAAAGAAATGAACAAAGTCACATGGCCTAAGAAGGATGATCTGCGTGATTCGACGGTGGTTGTGCTTGTGGTCTGTTTGATCGTGTCAGCGTTCGTGTTTGTAGTCGACACTGTCGTCAGCGAAACGCTGACAAGAATATTAGAATCCCTGTAAGGTGAGTGTGGTGGAAAAGAAATGGTACGTTGTCCGGACCTATTCGGGCCATGAGAACAAGGTAAAGGCATATATCGAGAACGAGATTGCGCAGGCCGGACTCGCCGATCGCGTCGGATCGGTCATCGTTCCGTCTGAGAAGGTGTTTGAAGTAAAGGATGGAAAGAAGAAGAGCAAGACACGGACGTTTTTCCCCGGCTACATTCTCGTGGAGGCTATTCTCGATAAGGAGACGACGCACATTATTCTGAATACACCGTCGGTCATAAGCTTTGTCGGACCGAAGAACACCCCGGCTCCGCTGCAAACCGCCGAAGTCCGGAGGCTCATCGGCAAGATCGAGGCCCGAAAAGACGTCGAAGTTGTTGAGGTACCTTTCAAACCCGGCGATGCCGTAAAGGTGACGGACGGGCCATTCAACAGCTTCAACGGGTTCGTCCAGGAAATCAATGAAGAAAAAATGAAGGTGAAGGTTATGGTCTCAATCTTCGGACGGAAGACACCCGTTGAGTTGGATTTCAGTCAGGTAGAGGCAGAAAAGTAGTCATTCACAGTGTTCCCAGTTTAGCTGAAAGAAGATTACGATGAAGAAAGTCGTTGGTTTTGTGAAGCTGCAGATTCCGGCGGGCCAGGCAAATCCCGCTCCTCCAGTTGGTCCTGCGCTCGGTCAAAAGGGGGTCAACATAATGGAGTTCTGCAAACAGTTCAACGCTCGGACCCAGGCACAGATGGGCCTTGTGATTCCCGTAGTCATAACGGTCTTTTCAGACAAGTCGTTCACTTTCATTACCAAAACCCCTCCGGCCGCGATCCTATTGGCTAAAGCGGCAAAAGTTGAAAAGGGCTCAGCTGAATCGAACCGCAACAAGGTGGGAAAAGTGACGAAGAAGCAGGTTCGGGAAATAGCTGAAATGAAAATGCCCGACCTGAATGCGGCAAATGTAGAAGCAGCAATGAGTATGATTGCCGGAACTGCTCGCAGCATGGGCATCACGGTTGAAGAATAACTAATCAATCAACACGTGGGAGTCTGGCGCGATTCGCCCGACGATCGTACCACTAAAGTAAGGAACACTCCAATGAAGAGCAGCAAGAGGTTTAAGTCAGTAGCAGGTAAGGTCGACCCGGCGAAGCAATATACAATAGATGATGCAGTCTCAATCGTGAAACAGGGGGCAACGGCGAAGTTTGTTGAGGCTGTGGACATTGCCGTCCGTCTTGGGGTTGACCCCAAGAAAGCCGATCAGGCGGTGCGAGGAACGGTTTCCCTTCCCCATGGCATTGGTCGGGAGGTTCGAGTTCTTGTTCTCGCGAAGCCACCAAAGGATGAGGAAGCGAAGGCTGCCGGTGCGGACCATGCTGGTCTTACCGATTACATTCAGAAAATTCAAGGTGGTTGGGCAGACATCGACGTCATTATCGCGACGCCGGATGTGATGGGCGAAGTTGGAAAGCTCGGGAAGGTGCTCGGTCCGCGAGGGTTGATGCCCAACCCCAAGAGTGGAACAGTCACGGCGGATGTGGCCAAGGCAGTCAAGGAAGTCAAAGCCGGCAAGATTGAATTCCGCGTCGATAAGGCCGGCATCCTCCATGCGACAGTGGGCAAGGCAAATTTTGAGGGGAAGCAGCTCGCAGACAATATTCATGCACTCCTGAACACGGTCATACGACTGAAGCCGGCGTCGGCAAAGGGCACGTATATCAAGAGTATCTCCCTTTCCAGCACTATGGGGCCGGGCGTCAAGATCGACCGCAACCAGGTTGCAGCGCATTAAACAGAAATTACGCACTCACACTCAACATCGTTTTGCTTATTGCCTGGCACCCCGCGAAGAGAGTCACACCGCGAGTGACCAGGGCTTCTCTCTAAGCACGACACTAATACCTACGCAAGTAGGGAGGAACAATGAAACGCTCAGAAAAAGAACAGATCGTTGCTGAGGTTACTGAGGTTGTCGGCCGGGCGCAGGGGATGTTCTTTACTGACTTTGGAGATCTGACGGTGGAACAGGCGACTGAATTGCGCCGGGAGTTCCGGAAGTCAGGCGTGGACTACAGGGTCGTAAAGAACACGTTGATCCGAAAGGCGCTGGAAAGCGTCACCGGATATGACAAGGTGTACGGCAAGCTCGTCGGGCCAACCGGTGTTGCGTTTGCGTTCGATGATCCCGTTGCGCCCGCAAAGATCATCCAGAAATTCAGTGAAAAGCATAGCAAGCTCTCGTTGAAGGTCTGTGTGCTCGACAAAGAGGTGTACGATGGTGCGCGGCTCGGTGAATTGGCAAAGCTCCCATCGCGCAAGGAAATGATGGCAAGTATTCTTGGCAGCATCCAGGCACCACTTACGGGTGTGCCAACGGTAATCAATGCCGTACTCCGGGATCTTGTCAGCGTCATCGGAGAAATCGAAAAGAAGAAGGCAGCCTGATCGCCGGTTTCTTGAAAGAACCGGGAACCAAGAATTGTTTATATACATTAAGGAGAAACATCATGTCAGCAGTAGTTGAAATTGTAGAGAAGATTGAAAAACTCACCCTCCTCGAAGCGGTGGAGTTGAAGAAGGCACTGGAAGAGAAATTTGGCGTTACCGCCGCAGCACCGGTGATGATGGGCGGTATGATGCCGGCGGCGGGTGGAGCGGCCCCTGCAACGGAAGAGAAGACCGAGTTTACGGTGTTGCTGAAGGAAACCGGAGCACAGAAAATCAACGTCATCAAGGTCGTCCGCGCAGCAACAGGCCTCGGCTTGAAAGAGGCAAAGGATCTCGTGGACGGCGCCCCGAAGCCTGTCAAGGAGGGCGTGTCGAAGGACGATGCAGAGAAGTTGAAGAAGGAATTGGAAGAAGCCGGAGCGAAAGTAGAACTGAAGTAATTTCGGCGGCCGTCGTTGCTCATTACGAAACGACGATTTGATTCCAAAACTTTTTCAATCCACTGACGTCGGAGAATTGTGGACCCTTTCGTTCCATCCCTGTAAGACCAGCCGATACCGGGGTATTCCATTCGAATGTCCGTTATCGGCTGGCTGTTTTATTGTTTAGTATGACTGGGGTGAGAGGCAGGATTGATTCCCATTGTCATTATTCCTGGTTTGCAGTGGAAGTAGCAGCATAAGTTGAGAGGCCGTCTCTTCCGAGAGATTGGCGTGGACGCTTTTTCATTATCATTGTAAGGAGTGGGGCTCTTGAAGAACCAATCCAATAGTCGTATCACTTTCGGTCGCATCCCCGAGATTATCGACGCACCGGATCTGTTGAATATCCAACTCGAGTCATGGGACAGCTTTCTCCAGCGCGATACCAGCCCGTCGCGGCGGAAAAACCGAGGCCTTCAGGCTGTGTTCAAAACGAACTTTCCCATCACCGATGCGCGGGAAAACTTCCTCCTCGAGTTCGTTGAGTATTACGTTGAGAAGGAAAAGTACAGTGTGCCTGAGTGCGAGGAACGCGGGCTGACGTATGCCGTTCCGTTGAAAGCGAAGCTTCGCCTGTCGCAGAAGTCCGAAGACGGCAAAGCATATGTCAACACGATCGAACAGGATGTTTATCTCGGCAACCTTCCCGCAATGACGCACCGGGGAACGTTCATCATCAACGGCGCCGAGCGTGTGGTGGTGAGCCAGTTGCACCGGTCGCCGGGTGTCTTCTTCGGTGAATCGATTCACCCGAACGGAACGCCCATTTTTTCGGCACGCATCATTCCGTTCCGCGGGTCCTGGGTGGAGTTCACGACCGACATCAACAACATCATGTACGCGTATATTGACAGGAAGAAGAAATTCCCCGTAACGACCCTGTTGCGCGCGTTGGGATATTCTTCCGATGATGAGATATTGGAACTCTTCAATCTTGTTGAGGAAGTCGATGTCAACAAGGTCGACTTGAAGGACTATGAAGGTCGGGTCATTTGCAGTGATGTGGTGGACAAGAAGACTGGCGAGATCTTCATCAGCAAGGATGCAACGCTGAACGAGGAACATATTAAGCGGATCAAGAAGACAGGCGTCAAGAAGATCCGTTTCCTCCGTCCCACAGGCAACGAAACCTCCGTTATCGCCAACACGATTTCGAAGGACGCTTCGCGCTCCGAAGAGGACGCTCTCGGTGCCATTTACCGTCAGCTTCGGTCGGGTGATGCGCCGGATCTGGATACTGCAAAGACCCTCATCGACCGTCTCTTCTTCAACGAAAAGAGGTATGATCTCGGCGATGTCGGTCGCTACCGCATCAACAGTAAGCTGAACCTGAGTGTCCCGGTCAGCACCACCACCCTGACAAAGCAGGATATCGTTGCCATCATCAACTACCTTATCGAGCTCCAACAGGGGAAACGGGCAGTAGATGACATCGATCATCTTGGTAACCGTCGTGTGAGGACCGTCGGCGAGCAGATCGCCCAACAGTTCAACATCGGGCTTGCCCGTATGGCGCGTACCATCCGTGAAAGGATGAACATTCGCGACAATGAGAACATGACGCCGCAGGACCTTGTGAACGCGCGAACGATAAGCAGTGTCATAAACGCATTCTTCGGAACGAACCCGCTCTCGCAGTTTATGGATCAGACAAACCCACTGGCTGAACTGACGAACAAGCGCCGCATGTCTGCACTCGGTCCTGGTGGTTTAACCCGCGAACGAGCGGGGTTCGAAGTCCGCGACGTGCACTACACCCATTACGGTCGGCTTTGCCCGATCGAGACGCCGGAAGGTCCGAACATCGGTTTGATTTCATCTCTTTGTATCCATGCCCGCGTGAACGAATTCGGGTTCATAGAGACTCCGTACCGTAAGGTGAAAAATGGACGCGTCTCGGAAGAGATTGAATTTCTCAACGCAGAGCAGGAGGATACATACACTATTGCCCAGGCCAACGCTCCCATTGATGGCCGCGGCAACTTCCAGGGTGATCGTGTGAAGGCGCGGTTTCAGGGTGACTTCCCGGTGGTCAAACCCGACGAGGTTCAGTACATGGATGTTGCCCCGAACCAGATCGTAAGTGCGGCAGCAGGGTTGATTCCTTTCCTTGAACACGACGATGCGAACCGCGCCCTCATGGGATCGAACATGCAGCGTCAGTCCGTTCCTCTTCTCGTGCCTGAGGCACCGGTGGTGGGGACAGGCCTTGAGGAGAAGATCGCTCATGATTCGCGCACATTGATCGTTGCCGAGCGAAACGGTATTGTCGATTATGTGGATGCCGATCGGATTGTTGTCCTGTATGATATTGACGAAAACAGTACGGAAGCCCTCATCTCTTTCGATGATAAGCGGCGTGTGGAATACAAACTGACAAAGTTCTTCCGCACCAACCAGGATACGTGTATTAACCAGAAGGCAATCGTCAAGCCGGGTGACAAGATTCGCAAGGGAGACGTGCTCGCCGATGGATCAGCAACGCAAGGTGGAGAACTTGCCCTTGGCCGGAACGTGCTCGTGGCATTCATGCCCTGGCATGGATACAACTTTGAAGACGCTATCGTCATCAGCGAGCGCATCGTCTCACAGGATGTCTTCACCTCAATCCATATCGAGGAGTTCGAACTTCAGGTTCGCGATACAAAGCGCGGCGAGGAAGAGCTCACTCGTGAAATACCGAACGTGAGCGAAGATGCTACCAAGGACCTTGATGAAAACGGTATCGTCCGTATCGGGGCCGAGGTTGTCGAGGGTGATATCCTGATCGGCAAGATTACACCGAAGGGTGAGTCTGATCCGACGCCGGAGGAAAAGCTTTTGAAAGCGATCTTCGGGGAGAAAGCGGGCGATGTCAAGGACGCGTCTCTGAAGGCCCCGCCAGGAATGAAGGGAGTTGTAATCTCGACGAAGCTATTCAGCCGGAAGAAGAAGGATGCGGAGTCCAAGAAGGAAGACAAGCGACGAACGGACGCATTAGACCGTCAGCGGCGAAAGATGGTCGCAGAGCTGCGCGAACGGTTGGCAAGGAAGCTCGATGTAGTTCTTGCAGACGAAAAATCTGTAGGTGTGCGCGATACCGACGGCAACGTGGTCTTCCGGAGCGGGACGCAATTCAAGGCCGACACCTTCCAGACCTACGAGGAGATTGAGAAACTTGATTACTCCGTCGAGTGGGTGGAGGACAAGAAGAAGAACACCATAATCAACAAGATCTTTACAAACTACTTTGACCGCCTCAGCGGGATCGAGGAAGAATTCCGTCACGAGAAGAACAAAATTCAGCTCGGCGATGAGCTCCCCCCCGGCGTGGTTCAGCTGGCAAAGGTGTATGTGGCCAAGAAGCGAAAGCTCTCGGTTGGCGACAAGATGGCCGGACGCCACGGCAATAAGGGTGTGGTGTCTCGTATCGTGCCGGCGGCGGATATGCCTTTCCTTCCCGATGGAACGCCGGTGGACATCGTGCTCAATCCTCTCGGCGTACCTTCCCGAATGAACCTCGGCCAACTTTACGAAACCGCTCTTGGCTGGGCAGCAAAGGCTCTTGGCGTCACGTACGCTTCCCCAATTTTCGACGGGGCGACGTGGGAGGACGTACAAGCGGAGTTGAAGAAGGCTGGGTTAAACGAGAGCTCGAGGTCAGTGTTGTATGATGGCCGCACCGGCGAGAAGTTCGACCAGGAAGTGACCGTCGGGTACATATATATGCTCAAGCTCTCGCACCTCGTCGATGACAAGATCCATGCACGGTCGATTGGTCCATATTCCTTGATCACGCAACAGCCGTTGGGTGGCAAAGCCCAGTTCGGCGGTCAACGTTTCGGTGAGATGGAAGTATGGGCGCTGGAAGGCTACGGCGCGGCGCACGTCCTTCAGGAGATGTTGACTGTGAAGAGTGACGATGTTGCGGGGCGCGCAAAGGTATACGAAGCAGTTGTCAAGGGAGAGAATCTTCCCGAGTCGAACATCCCGGAATCGTTCAACGTGCTTATCCGTGAATTGATGGGACTCGGTCTCAACGTGAAACTCGACTGACATCAAGATTGCCCCTTTCCGAGGACGGGAGGGTGAAGGTTCATCGTGCGTGCCTGCCGGTGAATCGGTTCGACCCGCCACAGCGGGACTTACACAGGACATTTTTGGTTGGAGGAAGACAAATGGCATTTATGCATCAGGACAGGGAAGCCAAGAAGAACTTCACAAAGATCACCATCAGTCTCGCCTCGTCCGATATGATCTTGCAGCGATCGCACGGAGAAGTGACGAAGCCGGAAACGATCAACTACCGATCCTTCCGACCGGAGAAGGACGGTCTTTTCTGTGAGAAGATCTTCGGGCCAGTGAGGGATTGGGAATGCCATTGCGGGAAATACAAACGCATCCGGTATCGGGGGATCATCTGCGACCGCTGCGGCGTGGAAGTTACTCAGAAGAGTGTTCGCCGCGAACGGATGGGTCACATCGCCCTTGCCGTGCCGATCGTTCACATCTGGTATTTTCGTTCTCTTCCATCAAAGATCGGCTACATTCTAGGGTTGACCTCGAAAGACCTCGAAAAGATTATCTACTATGAGTCATACGTCGTCATCAATCCTGGAACGACCGGATTACAGAGAAAGAATCTCATTTCAGAGGAGCAGTATTATGAGATTCTTGCCACCCTCCCCGAAAACAATGATGATCTTGAGCCAACCGATAAACGGAGATTCGTTGCCAAAATCGGCGGCGAGGCCATCAAGGATCTCCTGAAGCAAGTAGATGTTGCTGTGCTTGCTGCCGAGTTGCGCGCGCAAATTTTGGAAGAAACATCAGTCCAGAAGAAACAGGAAGCACTGAAGCGTCTCCGGGTTGTGGAAGCATTCCGCGAGCGTGAAGGTGGACCGTTGAACCGGCCCGAGTGGATGGTGCTGGACATTATTCCTGTGATTCCGCCTGAGCTTCGTCCTCTCGTTCCTTTGGAGGGTGGGCGCTTTGCAACGTCGGACCTGAACGACCTGTATCGTCGCGTTATCATCCGTAACAATCGTCTCAAGAGATTGATTGACATCAAGGCGCCGGATGTGATCTTGCGGAACGAGAAACGAATGTTGCAGGAGGCGGTGGATTCCCTCTTTGATAATTCGCGTCGGGTGAACGCCGTTCGGAGTGACAACAACCGGGCTCTGAAATCATTGTCCGATATGTTGAAGGGGAAACAGGGACGGTTTCGTCAGAACCTTTTGGGCAAACGCGTTGACTACTCGGGCCGATCCGTGATCGTCGTTGGTCCGGAGTTGAAGCTGCACGAGTGCGGTCTTCCGAAGGACATGGCGGTCGAGCTCTTCAAACCATTCATAATTCGCAAGCTAATCGAGCGCGGAATTGTGAAAACGGTGAAGAGCGCGAAGAAAATGGTCGACAAGAAGGGCCCGGACGTGTGGGAGATCCTTGAGAATGTTATCGATGGGCATCCGGTGTTGCTCAATCGTGCACCGACGCTTCACCGCCTTGGCATCCAGGCGTTCCAGCCCGTGCTGGTGGAGGGAAAGGCGATTCGGATTCACCCCATGGTGTGCACCGCATTCAATGCGGACTTTGATGGCGACCAAATGGCGGTTCACGTGCCGCTGTCGTTTGACGCTCAGCTTGAGGCGCGCATCCTAATGCTCTCAAGTCATAATATCCTTTCACCTGCAAGCGGTGCCCCGATAGTGACACCAACGCAGGATCAGGTGCTCGGCTGCTATTATTTGACCAAGTCGAAGGCAGGGGATGTTGGAGAAGGTCTCCAGTTCTCGTCACCGGAGGAAGTGATCATAGCGCACAACTATGGCAAGGTCGGGCTCCATGCCCGGATCAAAGTCCGGATCGGCGGTAAAATGGTCGAAACGACTTCGGGGCGTGTCCTCTTCAATCAGATCGTCCCAAAGGAGATCGGGTTCATCAATGAGCTGCTGAACAAGAAGCGACTTGTGCAAATTATTGCCAACTCATTCCGAAAAGTAGGTAACCTGAAAACCGCCGAATTTCTGGATGCACTCAAGGAAACCGGGTTCCGTTATGCAACCGCCGCTGGTCTATCCGTGAGCCTCGATGATGTGACAATCCCGAAGGAAAAGGAAGAGATCATTACCCGTGCGCAGAAGAATGTGGATGAAGTTTACAGCCAGTACACCCGTGGCTTCATCACCAACGGAGAACGATACAACAAGGTGATCGATATCTGGACCCGCGCGACGACGCGTGTGGCAGAGAAGCTCTTCGAATCCTTGCAACATGGCAAGGCTGGATTTAACTCACTCTATATGATGGTTGACTCCGGCGCACGAGGTTCGAAGGAGCAGGTCAGACAGCTTGCCGGCATGCGTGGTCTCATGGCCAAGCCCCAAAAAAGTCTCTCCGGAGCTACCGGCGAACTCATTGAAAACCCTATCATTGCTAACTTCCGTGAAGGTCTCTCGATTCTTGAGTACTTCATCTCCACCCACGGTGCGCGCAAGGGTCTTGCCGATACAGCGCTGAAAACTGCCGATGCGGGATACTTGACCCGTCGGCTCGTAGATGTCGCCCAAGATGCCATTATTTCGATGGAAGACTGCGGCACCATCCGAGGCGTTGTGACGGGTGCGCTCAAAGAGGGCGAAGATGTCAAGGAGCCTCTCTCCGAGCGCATTCTCGGGCGTGTGGCAGTGCATGATGCGATTGACCCGATGAGTGGCGACGTGATAGTCGCGGCTGGTGAGTTGATAGATGAGGAAACGGCAAACCGCATCGCAGAGACATCGATTGAAACGGTAGAAATTCGCTCCGTGCTCACATGCGAGGCGAAACGAGGCATCTGTGCCCTGTGCTATGGACGCAACCTGACTACCGGGAGGATTATCCAGCCCGGAGAAACCGTCGGCATCATCGCAGCCCAGTCCATTGGTGAG
The DNA here is from genome assembly GCA_016844425.1 of Bacteroidota bacterium. The sequence goes on along the minus strand of JAERML010000001.1, from coordinate 25,824 downwards.
CCGGGTACGCAGCTCACGCTGCGAACATTCCACACTGGTGGTACGGCGAGTCTCATCGCGTCTCAGTCGCAGGTTCCCTCCAAGTTCGATGGGAAGCTGAAGTACGAAGGCATCAAGTCGATCGAGGTTCCCGATGATGATGGATCCAAGATCATTGTGGCAGGACGCAGCGGCATTGTAAATGTTCTCGATCAGGATAACCGACTCCTTGCGAAATATGATGTCCCCTACGGGGCAACCCTCCTTCTCAAGGACGGGGCGAAGGTGTCCAAGGGCGAGCTCATTTATGAATGGGATCCGTACAACTCGGTCATCATCTCCGAACATCCTGGCGTTGTGAAGTATCAGGACCTTAAGGAGAATGTCACATACCGGGAGGAGCCGGACGAACAGACAGGTCATATCCAGAAGGTCGTCATCGATTCGCGTGACCGTACGCTCAGCCCAACACTCCTCATTACTCGCAGCAAGGGACAGAAGATCGCCGGGTATATCATTCCGACAAGAGCCCATCTTGTCGTCGATAACGGACAGCAAATTGGCGCCGGTACAATTCTCGTCAAGATTCCGAGAGACATCGGCAAGAACCGCGACATCACTGGTGGTTTGCCGCGGGTGACGGAACTTTTTGAAGCCCGTAGCCCGAATGATCCTGCAATCGTTACGGAAATCGACGGTACTGTCAGCTTCGGTGCTATCAAGCGCGGCTCGCGCGAGGTGATTGTGAAGAGTCATGATGGGAAAGACATTCGCAAGTACCCCATCCCACAGGGCAAGCATGTGTTAGTGCAGGAAAACGATGTTGTCCGCGCCGGAGAGCGTCTCTCGGATGGAGCAATTGACCCGCACGATATTCTGCGTATCAAAGGTGTCGGTGCCGTGCAGGAATATCTTGTAAACGAGATCCAGGAAGTGTACCGCATCCAGGGTGTGAAGATCAATGATAAGCACATCGAGATTATCGTCCGCCAGATGATGCAGAAAGTTCGAGTCGTGGACTCGAGTGACACAAAGTTCCTTGAAGGTGACTACATTGACAAACTGAAGTTCGAAGCAGGGAACGAAAGTTTGCGTGACAAGGTGGTGATCATCAACAAGGGAGACTCAAAGTACAAAAACGGTCAGATTGTTTCTAAGAAGAAGGTACGCGAGATCAATGGCGAAATCCGAAAGAAAGCCAAGAAGGTTGCGGAGTACCGCGATGCGGAGCCAGCGACATCTGAACCAGTCCTCCTCGGAATCACTTCCGCTTCACTTTCTACCGATAGTTTCATCTCTGCAGCATCATTCCAGGAAACTACTAAAGTGCTGACGGATGCAGCGATCGAAGGAAAGGTTGACTATCTTCTCGGACTCAAGGAAAACGTCATCATGGGCCATTTGATTCCAGCTGGAACTGGGATCAAGGGCTTCCGGGACATCATTGTAACCACGAAGGACGCTGGGACGACAGAAGTGGAGGCCGCGTCGGAGGACGCGCTTCCGAAGAAGGTCAAGACTAAAGAGAAGATTGTCTCTGACTAGGACCGGGTCTTGTGTCGGGATGGAAGAATTTCACTCAGCATTGGGTATCCTTGACAATTGAGCCTTTATTTTGTACCTTGTTAAACTTTCTCAGCAGCTTTCACTCAATGTATTAGTGATGGAGTAATTTTTGCCAACTATTAACCAACTCGTTCGCAAGAGCCGGAGAAAAGTCGCCTGGAAAAGCAAAGCTCCCGCCATGGACGGCAGTCCGCAGAAGCGTGGTGTGTGTACTCGTGTCTATACCACAACACCTAAGAAGCCAAATTCGGCTCTGCGCAAGGTCGCCCGTGTCAGGTTGACCAACGGTATCGAGGTAACCGCATATATACCGGGCGAAGGGCATAACCTCCAGGAGCACTCCATTGTAATGATTCGGGGGGGGAGGGTGAAGGACCTTCCTGGAGTGAGATACCATATCATTCGCGGCACGCTTGATACAGCCGGAGTAGCTGATAGGAAGCAGGGCCGTTCCAAGTATGGCGCAAAACGGGCAAAGTAATCAAAAACAAAACGTAGACGGTTGTGAGAAAGAAAAGAGTTGGTTCGAGAGTCGCAAAACCTGACCCAAAGTACAACGATCCTTTGGTCTCGGCCTTCATTAACTGCGTAATGAAGGAAGGTAAGAAACATCTTGCTCGCAGGCTGATGTATGATGCTTTCTCAATCATTGAAGAGCGCACCAAGGCGAACGGCATCGATGTGTTTAAGAAGGCGCTGAGCAATACTCGTCCGGTGTTGGAAGTGAAGGCGCGCCGGGTTGGTGGTGCGACCTATCAGGTCCCCACGGAAGTGCGTTCCAGTAGAAGCGTAGCGTTGGCGATCCGGTGGTTGATCGGGTATGCCAATGACAGGAAGGACAAGTCCATGTCCCAGAAGCTTGCTGCCGAGTTTATTGCTGCATCGAATGGCGAGGGTAACGCGATCAAGAAAAAAGAAGATACACACAAAATGGCAGAGGCGAACAAAGCGTTCGCCCATTTCAAGTGGTAGAAGGGGTAGAGTAAGCGAAGTATGCCAAGACAGTACCCGCTAGATCGTACACGCAACATAGGAATCAGTGCACATATCGACGCCGGTAAGACGACGACGACGGAGCGCATTTTATTTTACACTGGTGTGTTACACAGAATGGGTGAAGTCCATGACGGCGCCGCAACTATGGACTGGATGGAACAAGAGAAGGAGCGCGGCATTACGATCACATCGGCCGCGACAACGTGCTTCTGGAATGATCACCGCATCAATATCATTGATACGCCGGGTCACGTCGATTTCACCGTGGAGGTTGAGCGTTCGCTGCGCGTGCTAGACGGTGCAATTGCACTCTTTTGCTCCGTAGGTGGAGTCGAGCCTCAGTCTGAGACGGTATGGCGTCAGATGGACAAGTATGGGGTTCCTCGTATCGCATTCGTAAATAAGATGGATCGGGTGGGGGCTGACTTTCTTGGTGCGGTGCGGATGATGAAGGATCGGCTTGGTGCAAATGCCGTACCCATTCAGTTGCCGGTTGGCGAAGGGGACATCTTTGCGGGCATCATTGATCTTGTCACCATGAAGGCGCGCATGTATAAGGAATCGACCCTCGGCAGCGAGTGGGAGGATATCGAGATTCCGCACGACATGCAAGCCAAGGCGCAGGAATATCGGACCAAAATGCTCGAAGCAGTCTCAGACGAGGATGATTCTCTTCTGGAAAAGTATCTCGAGGGGAAAGAGATCACCCCGAAAGAGATCATGACCGTGCTCCGTCGCGCTGCCCTTAAAGTCAGTATCGTCCCGGTGTTGTGCGGGTCATCTTTCAAGAACAAGGGCGTCCAGTCGTTGCTGGATGCTGTTATTGATTACCTCCCGTCACCCCTTGACCTGAATGAAGCCAGTCTGGTGGGTCACCATGTGAATATGACGGACAAGATCATCCGGAAGGTGAGCGACAACGAGAAGTTCACGGCGCTCGCATTCAAGATTATGACGGATCCGTTCGTAGGAAAGCTGACATACTTCCGTGTGTACTCTGGAACACTCAAGGCCGGCTCTTACGTCTACAACTCCATCTCAGAGAAAAAGGAGCGGATTAGCAGGATTCTCCGTATGCATGCAAATACCCGCGAGGATGTGGATGAGGCCTACGCAGGTGACATTGTTGCTGCAGTTGGATTGAAGTTCACAAGGACCGGTGATACGCTCTGCGATGAGTCCGATCCGATCATTCTTGAGAAAATGACATTTCCGGATCCCGTCATCCATGTGGCAATTGAACCCAAGACCAAGGCCGACCAGGAGAAGATGGGGGAGGCAATGGCGAAACTCGCTGAGGAAGATCCGACGCTCCGAATCTCTACTAACGAGGAGACCGGTCAGACTATCATCAGCGGCATGGGCGAATTGCATCTCGAGATCATTGTTGATCGCATGAAACGCGAGTTTCGCGTGGAAGCGAACATCGGGAAGCCTCAGGTTGCGTACAAGGAAACCATCCGTAAGAAGGTCCAGGCCGAAGGGAAATTCGTTCGCCAATCCGGCGGTCGTGGCCAGTTCGGTCACGTGTGGATCGAGATCGAACCAAACGAAATCGGAAAAGGCTTTGAATTCGAGAACGCGATCGTTGGGGGGGTGATTCCCAAAGAGTTTATCAAACCAGTCGAGCAGGGCATCGTTGAGGCCATGAAGAACGGCGTGCTCGCGGGATACCCCGTAGAGGACGTAAAGATCAAACTGTTTGACGGTTCGTATCACGATGTTGACTCATCTGAAATGGCGTTCAAGATTGCAGGATCTATGGCTTTCAAGGAGGCCGCTCGCAAGGCTCACCCCGTGTTGCTCGAGCCTGTCATGGAAGTCGAGGTCGTGACGCCAGAAGAGTATATGGGTGATGTAATCGGAGACCTGAACTCACGTCGAGGTAAGATCGAAGGGATGACCCCACGTAAAGACGCTCAGGTAATCCGTGCCGCTGTACCTCTTTCAGAGATGTTCGGGTACTCGACCACCTTGCGTTCCATGACGCAGGGTCGTGCGATCTACTCCATGGAACTATCCCATTACGACGAAACACCGAAGAGCGTGGCCGAACAGATTATTGAAAAGGTCAAAGGCAGGGAGTCAGTAACCGCATAACTCGTCCTGCCAGGCACCGGCAGCAGAACAGTGACTATACACAATCCCCTTCTACATAGAGGAGACCCGAAAAATGGCAAAAGAGAAATTCACGCGTGACAAACCGCATCTCAACGTGGGCACAATAGGTCACGTCGATCATGGAAAGACTACCTTGACCGCAGCCATTACGATGGTATTGGCCAAGAAGGGTCTTTCTCAGGTTCGCACCTTCGACAGTATCGATAATGCTCCGGAGGAACGGGAACGCGGTATCACAATTGCAACCGCTCACGTGGAGTACTCGACAACGAAACGTCACTACGCACACGTCGACTGCCCTGGCCACGCGGACTATGTGAAGAACATGATCACGGGTGCCGCCCAGATGGACGGTGCCATCCTCGTGGTTGCTGCCACCGACGGTCCAATGCCGCAAACGCGCGAGCATATTTTGCTCGCACGCCAGGTTGGAGTGCCCAAGATTGTTGTGTTCATGAACAAAGTGGACGCAGTAGACGACCCCGAGTTGCTCGACCTCGTGGAACTCGAGCTCCGCGACCTTCTCAAGAAGTATGAGTTCCCGGGTGATGAGATCCCCATTATTCGCGGATCTGCACTGAAGGCAATGGAAGCCGCAATCAAGCCGGAGAGTAAGGCAGACGATCCCGCGTTCAAATGCATCATGGATCTGATGGATGCTGTCGACAGCTATATACCGGTCCCACAGCGTGAAGTTGACAAGCCATTCTTGATGCCTGTTGAAGACGTCTTCTCGATCACAGGTCGTGGTACGGTCGGCACGGGTCGTGTAGAGCGTGGTAAGGCAAAAGTCGGCGATGAAGTTGAGGTTATCGGTCTGGGCGCACACATGAAGACTGTCATCACCGGCGCAGAGATGTTTCGCAAGGAACTCGATGATGTGCGGGCCGGGGACAATGCCGGTCTGTTGCTCCGCGGTGTCGACAAGAACCAGCTCGAGCGAGGCATGGTGATTGCCAAGCCTGGTTCCATCACTCCGCATAAGAAGTTTACAGCCCAGGTGTACGTGCTGAAGAAAGAAGAAGGTGGACGTCATACACCGTTTTTCACCGGGTACCGCCCTCAGTTCTATTTCAGGACGACGGACGTTACCGGTGTTGCAACTCTCCCGGGCGGCACAGAGATGATCATGCCGGGCGACAACGTCGATGGTATGAACATTGAGTTGATCACAACCATTGCGATGGAGGAAGGGCTGCGGTTTGCTATTCGCGAAGGCGGCCATACGGTAGGTGCGGGGGTTGTCACGAAGATTCTTGAGTAGTAATTCATGGGGAGCAGCCCGGCGCTGCTCTCTTTTTCTGTTTTTTGAGTAAGCGGAGTATCCAGTACAGTGGCAGGCCAAAAGATTCGCATAAAGCTGAAATCGTACGATCACAACCTGATCGACAAGTCTGCGGAGAAAATCATCAAGACTGTGAAGTCAACAGGCGCTGTGGTCTCTGGCCCGATCCCGTTACCCACGAAGCGTACGGTCTATACTGTGCTTCGTTCACCTCACGTTGACAAGAAGTCGAGAGAGCAGTTCGAGACGCGCGCTCACAAGCGCCTGATCGATATTCTCAACTCGACAAACAAGACAGTCGACTCCCTGATGAAGCTTGATCTACCCGCGGGCGTCGACGTCGAGATCAAAGTCTAACTCTTCGATCTGACAACATGTGGTGTCTTCGCCGTTGGCCTTTGCCAGTCGGGGAGATTGACGGCATCGGTCACGCCTTCGGTGAGGCATGATTCGACAATGTGCCCGTCTTTCGACGGGTGCTTTAGGTGATGTTTTCTTAATGGAAGAAGTCATGACAGGACTTTTGGGCAAGAAAATCGGGATGACCAGCATCTTTGATGAGAGCGGTCAGGTGATTCCATGCACCGTGATCGAAGCAGGGCCATGCTTTGTCACGCAAATTAAAACGGCCGAGCGTGATGGCTACGAAGCGGTCCAGCTCGGTTTCGACCGCAAGAGTGAGCGTACCGTGAACAAGCCGGTGAAAGGTCACTTTGCGAAAGCCAACGTGAAACCGACCCGCATCATACGGGAGTTCCGAGGCAACGGCGTCTCCGAGTTTCAGCCGGGGCAGGAAATCAAGGTCGATAAGGTGTTTTCCAAAGGTGACACCGTATCGATTGTCGGGACCTCGAAGGGACGTGGCTTTCAAGGGGTCGTGAAGCGACATCACTTTGGCGGCGGCTTTCGTACTCACGGTCAAAGCGACCGCGAGCGCGCACCGGGGTCAATTGGCTCTTCGTCTTACCCTTCGCGGGTCTTCAAAGGCATGCGCATGGCGGGGAGAATGGGCGGCGAACAGGTGACCGTGAAGAATTTGAAGGTCGTCGGTGTTATCGCAGATTCGAATCTGCTCCTTGTCAAGGGATCTGTCCCTGGAGCGATAAACGGCTATCTCGAGATCCACAAGAACAGCGCAGCGTAAAACTGAAAAAGAGTGACCATGGAACTGGAAGTGTATAGGAAGGACGGAACGAAGAGCGGCGAGAAGGTTAAGCTATCTCCTCACATCTTCGAAGTGGAGCCCAGTGAACACGCAATCTACCGCGCGGTTCGGGTGTACCTTGACAATCAGCGTCAAGGGACATCAAAGGTGAAAACTCGTGAAGAGGTTCGTGGCGGAGGCAAGAAGCCGTTCAAACAAAAGCACACCGGACAGGCACGGCAGGGCTCATCGCGATCACCGGTAATGATCGGTGGTGGTTCTATATTTGGGCCGAAGCCCCGAGACTATTCATCCAAACTTCCGGCGCAACTTCACAAGCTTGCACGCAAGTCAGCGTTGTCCCTCAAGGCCAAGGAGGGGCAAATCAAGGTAGTCGAAGATTTTTCCTTTGAAGCACCCAAGACCAAAGCGATGGCAACCATTCTCAAGGCGCTTGAGCTGGACGCGGCAAAGACTCTGTTGTTGACTTCCAAGAGCGACCAGAATGTGGTGCGGTCAGGTCGGAACCTCCCGCGTCTGTTTGTGCTCGAGGCGGACAAGGCATCCACGTATGATCTGGTTAACAACCAGGTGGTGCTGATCCAGAAGAGCGCTGTGGAAGTGCTCCAGAATACGTTTAAGAATTAACCCAGCGAGAGGGGTATGACAGGAATACTGAAACGTCCACTCGTCACTGAAAAGATGACTGCCCTCCAGGAAAAGGGGCACTATGCATTTGAAGTTGATCGTGACGCGAACAAGATCATGATCGCAAAGGCAGTGGAGAAGAAATTCAATGTGACCGTGCTGAGCGTGCGCACCAGCAGGCATAAGGGAAAGGCGAAGTCCCAGTTGACGCGTAAGGGACGTTTTGCAGGCCGCACGCCGGAATGGAAGAAAGCCGTTGTCCGTCTGAAGGAAGGCGACAAGATCGAGTTCTTCCAGAACGTGTAACCGGTCAAGACGAGAAGAGGAACACATGGCAATCAGAAAACTCAAACCAAAAACTCCCGGCACACGCTGGATGTCGGTCGCGAGCTTCGATGAGATTACGAAGACCAGACCGGAAAAAAATCTCATCGAGCCGCTGAAAAGAACAGGTGGCCGGAACAACACGGGCCGTATCACTTCGCGGCACCGCGGGGGTAGACATAAGAGATTCTACCGGGTCATTGACTTCAAGCGAAACAAGCTCGGGATGGATGCGAAGGTGGTCGCCATCGAGTACGACCCGAACCGGAATGCCCGCATCGCGCTTCTCCAATATCTGGATGGCGAGAAACGGTACATCATCGCAGCGGAGGGGGTAAAGGTCGGCGATGTCTTACGGTCAGGGGCGGATGCGGAAATCAAGGTTGGCAATGCGATGCCCCTTGCCCAGATTCCTCCGGGAACTTTCGTCCACAACATTGAGATGCGTCCCGGCAAAGGAGCACAGCTCGCTCGCAGTGCAGGTGCATCTGTCCAACTGATGGCGAAGGAAGGGAAGTTCGCGCAGCTCCGGTTGCCATCCGGCGAGATCCGGAACGTGCCGGTGGAATGCAGTGCAACCATCGGCGGCGTGGGAAACGCGGACCACGAGAATATCGTCATTGGGAAAGCCGGCCGCTCGCGGTGGCTCGGGATTCGTCCCCAGTCGCGCGGTGTTGTGCAGAATCCGGTGGATCATCCGCACGGCGGTGGCGAAGGGAAGTCACCACAGGGGAACCCGCATCCGGTTTCCCCATGGGGCTGGCACACCAAGGGAAAGAAGACACGCTGGAGAAAGAATCCGTCCAGCAAGTATATCGTAAAACGCAGAAAGTAAGCGACACACCAAAGGGATACAGAGCATGAGTCGTTCACTCAAGAAAGGTCCGTTCGTCAGTGTCCGTCTGCAGGAGCAGGTGGCAGCGTTGAACAAGACGAACCAGAAGAAAGTGATCAAAACGTGGTCACGGGCTTCCACCGTCACGCCGGACTTCGTTGGACACACGTTCGCCGTTCACAATGGCAACAAGTTTATTCCAGTGTATATCCACGAAGGAATGGTGGGGCACAAACTCGGTGAGTTTGCGCCTACACGTACCTTCCGGGTTCATCCTGGAATTAAGAAAGAAGAAACGACCAAAGCAGCCTAAGTTACTTCGGAAAGAGAGCATGGAAGCACGCGCAATCAATAGATATATCGGGACATCACCGAGGAAAATGAGGTTGGTGATTGATCTCATCAGGGGCAAGTCGGTTGACCAGGCTCTTCACATTCTGCACTTCTCGCCGAAGCATGCGTCGAAGGTTGCAGAAAAGGTGCTGCGTTCGGCAGTATCGAATCTACAGAACAAGGACGAAGGCGGGCGCCTCGAACCGAACGAGATAATCGTGAAGGTGGCGATGGTGGATGGTGGCATGATGCAGAAGCGGATCAGCGCAGCGCCGATGGGACGCGCCTTCCGGATCAGGAAAAGATCCAACCATGTGACGATTGTGGTCGCAGCGAAAGAGGATATCAAGAAGTCGACATCGACACCGAAGCCAGCTGCCAAGGCGGAGCCGAAAGCACCAAAGGCGGCGAAATCTACGAAGAAGAAAACAGCAGAAGCTGCAGCGTAACTGATTTATCCTGTAAGGAGGAGATTTGGGACAGAAAGTTAATCCGATCGGTCTGCGTCTTGGCGTGATCAGGTCGTGGGACTCCAACTGGTACGATGACAAGTCGTTCGCAGGCAAACTGAGCGAAGACAGGACGATCCGCGACTACATCAGGAATCGACTGAAGAAGGCCGGGATTTCGCGGATCCTGATCGAGCGGACCCCGAAGCGTGCTGTCATCACCATCAACACTTCGCGTCCCGGTATTGTCATTGGCAGAAGCGGCAAGGAAATCTCGCAGCTGGAAGAGGAGTTAAAGAAGATTACGAACAAGGAAGTCAAGATTCTCATCAACGAAATCAAACGCCCGGAATTGGATGCATACCTCGTCGCGGAAAACATTGCCCAGCAACTGGAAGGAAGGATTGCCTTCCGGCGTGCAATGAAGAACGGCATCACCGCCGCAATGCGCATGGGTGCGGAAGGTGTGCGCGTGATGACCTCAGGGCGTCTTGGGGGTGCGGAAATGGCACGTCGGGAGCAGTACAAGGAGGGGCGGATACCGCTCCACACACTCCGCGCTGATATTGATTATGCGACCGCAACGGCGCGCACAGTGTACGGTGCCATCGGGGTGAAGGTCTGGATCTGCAAGGGCGAGGTGTTGGATCCCCAGCAAGCACAGCAGCATGCGGCGCCACGTCATTGATTGCCCAACGAATTCTCAGGAGTAGAGTTTTATGTTGATGCCAAAGAGAGTCAAGTACAGAAAAGCCCAGCGTGGCCGCATGCGCGGAAAGGCAACGCGCGGCTCGAACGTGGACTTTGGCGATTTCGGATTGAAGGCACTCGAACCCGGATGGATCACCCAGCGGCAGATTGAAGCTGCCCGCGTTGCACTGACGCGTATGATGAAGCGCGAAGGTAAGGTATGGATCAGGATTTTTCCTGACAAACCAGTTACCAAGAAGCCGGCCGAGACGCGCATGGGAAAAGGAAAAGGCGCACCAGAATACTGGGTGGCCGTGGTGAAGCCGGGGAGGATCATGTTCGAAGTCGGAGGGACCTCTCGGGAAGTCGCGGTGGAAGCGTTGAACCTTGCATCGCATAAGCTTCCGATCAAGACGAAGATCAGTGTTCGCCCCGACTACGAAAGCAGCAAGTAACGGGATTATTGCACAATGAAGAAGTAAGCTGTCATGAAAATGTCTGAAATCAAAGAACTCCCGCTTGAGGAACTCAAGCGCCGGCTGGCGGATGAGCAGGAAAGTTTGGGAAATCTCCGCTTTCAGCTCTCCACAAGTCAGCTCGAAAGCCCGATCAAGATTCGAACGATCCGCCGGGACATTGCACGAATCAAAACGTTGATAAGGGAAAAGCAGGCGGCCGGCATCGAAGCGGCGCAGCAACCAGTACAGACTGAGGTTAAGAAGGCATGAGCCCAGAAACTCAAAAAGGCGTGGAGACACCACGCACAGCACGACGGAAAGTCCGTATCGGCAGAGTTGTGAGCAACAAAATGGAGAAGAGCATCGTCGTCGCAATTGCACGACAGGTGCCCCATCCGATTTACAAGAAGTACTTTCGGCGCACAACAACGCTCATGGCACACGATGAGAAACGGGCGGCAGGTATCGGAGACATGGTGAAAATCATGGAGACACGTCCCCTGAGCAAAAACAAACGCTGGCGACTCGTGGAGATTCTCGAGAAGGCCAAGTAAGAACCTGAAGACGGAGAGTCTAAGATGATACAGGAAGAAACCAATCTCGTTGTTGCCGATAATTCGGGTGCCAAGAAAGTTCGCTGCATACGCGTGCTTGGTGGTTCCGATCGACGCTACGCAGGACTCGGTGATCTTGTGGTTGTCTCGGTCAAGTCTGCCATTCCCGGTGCAGCAGTCAAGAAGGGCGAAGTGGCGAGGGCGGTTATTGTCAGGACAACAAAGGAGACACGCCGCAAGGACGGGTCATTTATCCGTTTTGATGAGAACGCTGCGGTGCTCGTGAATGAAGCCGGGGAACCCCGGGGAAGCCGCATCTTTGGTCCGGTTGCCCGTGAATTGCGCGAACGCCAGTACATGAAGATCGTGTCACTTGCACCTGAAGTGTTATAGGAACTGAGGATCGAAAATGAAAATTCGTAAGAACGACAATGTCATGGTGGTTTCCGGAAACGCAAAGGGGAAGACCGGCAAAGTGCTGAAAGTGTATCCGGAGAAACACCGGGTGATTGTTGAGGGAGTCAACATTATCAAACGGCACACCCGCGCAAGCCAGAAGAATCCCCAGGGTGGGATTGTTCAGCGTGAAGGGACGATCCACATGTCCAACGTGATGCTGATCGATCCGAAGACGAATGAGATTACACGTGTCGGCATGAAGGTGGTAAAGGACGAAACCACCGGAAAGAAACGGCGCATGCGCGTGGCGAAGGCCAGCGGCGAAATGTTTTGAGTCTACTTTAACCATTTGAACGACGAGTTGTTATGAGCGAAGAAAAACCAAAGAAACCGAAGGCCGCCGGGGAAAAACCTAAGGCCGCCCAGGCGCCGGATAAGCCGGCAAAATCCAGAGGGCCGAAGGAGCGGGTTGTTGCGCGCCTCGCAGAAAGATACAAGAAAGAAGTTATTCCGGCCATGATGAAGCGCTTCAACTACCGGAATGTCATGCAAGTCCCTCGCCTGGAAAAGATCGCCATCAATATTGGGGTTGGGCAGGCAACGCAGGATGCCAAGCTGATCGAGGTTGCCGTGCGCGACCTCGAAGTCATCGTCGGCCAAAAGGTGGTGGTGACAAAGGCAAAGAAGTCGATCTCAAATTTTAAGCTCCGAGAAAAAATGCCGATCGGTTGTCGCGTGACCCTTCGCCGCGCGACCATGTATGAGTTTCTCGACCGGTTCATCAGCATCACCGTTCCCCGAACCCGCGACTTCCGCGGACTGTCAGACAAATCATTTGACGGTCGGGGGAACTACACGATCGGCGTAAAGGAACACACAGTGTTTCTGGAGATTGATGTGGACAAGATCTCGAAGATTTTCGGCATGGACATCACGTTTGTAACGACAGCAAAAACGGACCAGGAGGCCTATGAGCTCCTGAAAGCATTCGGCATGCCGTTCGTGAAGCGTCAGGAAGTTCTCGAAACACAAAAAGCGTAAACAAGGAGTTGCTCCAGCATGGCAAAGACAAGCTCAATCGCCCGCGAGGCAAAACGTCAACGAATGGTGGCAAAGTATGCAGCCATCCGGAAGGAACTGAAGGAGAAGGGTGACTTCGCAGGGTTGCAGAAACTTCCGCGCAATAGCAGCCCCACGCGTCTGCACAGCCGGTGTAACGTCACCGGTCGGCCGCGGGCGTACATGCGGAAGTTCGGCCTGTCCCGCATCGCGTTCCGTGAACTTGCCCTCGATGGAAAGATTCCCGGCGTCACGAAGGCAAGCTGGTAAGCAGATCACCATTCTTGAAGCAGGAGAAGTACAAGTATGACCATGACAGATCCCGTTGCAGACTATCTCACCCGACTGCGGAATGCCGTCCAGGCACATCACAAGCGCGTGGATATCCCGGCCACCAACCTCAAGCGCGAGTTGACACGGTTGTTGTTGGACCATAAGTTCATCGGCGGATTTACCGAAATGAAGGAAAGTGCCCAGGGCACCATTCGGATCCAGCTGAAGTATAACGACGGGAAACCGGTTATCGGCGGACTCAAGCGCGTGAGTACCCCCGGCTTGCGGAAATACGTGGATGCAGATGCCATCCCCCGTGTCCAGGGTGGACTCGGGATTGCCGTCATTTCGACCTCAAAGGGATTGATGACGGACAAACAGGCGCGCCTTGCTCGCGTTGGTGGTGAAGTACTCTGCGAGATCTGGTAACAAAAACGATTCGACGAAGGAGATTCTACCGTGTCACGAGTTGGAAGAAAACCTATACCGATTGTTACAGGTGTCAAGGTGCAGAAGACGGACCACGCTGTAAAGGTGATTGGTCCGAAAGGTGAATTGTCCGCCACAGTGCATCCTGAGATCGGTTTTGAAATCAAAGACAACCAGATCCTCGTTACCCGTTCCTCCGATACGAAAGAGTTCCGTGCGTTGCACGGCCTCTGGAGGGCGCTCATGCAGAACATGATAAAAGGCGTGACTGAGGGATACGGTAAGAAGCTGGAACTTGTCGGGGTCGGGTACCGTGCAGAGATGAAGGGGAAGAAGCTGCAACTCGCGCTGGGGTATTCGCATCCCATTCTCTTCGGTCCACCGGAAGGGATCAAGATTGAAACGCCGACACAGACGAATATTTCCATCAGCGGCATCGACAAGCAGCTGGTGGGCCAGGTGGCAGCGAAGATCCGTTCTTTCCGGTTGCCGGAGCCGTACAAGGGCAAGGGTGTGAAGTATGAAGGCGAGTACATCCGCCGGAAGGCAGGCAAGGCGGCAGCCGCAAGCGGTGCCAAGTAATAACGAGAACACTCTTTCGGGATTGACCTTATGATTACCAAGAAAAAGACCGAGCATCGCAGCCGGCTGAAAGTCCACATTCGCAAGCGAGTGATCGGCACGAAGGAACGTCCGCGACTGGCAGTCTTCAAGAGTTTGAAGCACGTCTACGCACAAATCGTTGATGATTCCACGGGCACAACGATTCTCTCGGTGTCGGACATCTCCAAGGGGTCAACTGGCGTTGAGCAAGAAGGTGGGTCAGTTGGCCGCAAAGAAGGCACTGGAGAAAAATATTACCCAGGTGGTGTTTGACCGCGGTGGCTATCTCTATCATGGGGTCGTCAAGGCAATGGCCGACGGCGCTCGCGAAGGTGGATTGAAATTCTAAGAATACGCTGGATCGGCAACTGCAGCCCCGCGAGGAATTGTCGGGTCGTCTAATGGCAGGACAGCGGCCTTTGGAGCCGTGAGTAGAGGTTCGAATCCTCTCCCGACAGCGAACACGATCAACAACGGTTACAAGAACGTCAAGAGGACTTACGTTGGCACGAATCAAAGCAGGAGAACTGGAGCTGAAAGACAAGCTCGTCCACATCAACCGCGTTGCGAAAGTGGTGAAGGGTGGGCGGCGGTTCAGCTTTAACGCGATTGTGGTGGTTGGTGACGGGAAGGGACATGTGGGTGTCGGACTCGGCAAGGCGAACGAAGTTGCCGATGCGATCTCCAAGGGCGTGGATGGCGCGAAGAAAAATGTCGTGTTTGTTTCCATCGTCAATGGCACCATCCCCCATCCGGTGATCGGCAAATTCGGCGCCGGCAAGGTGCTGTTGAAACCTGCGTCACCAGGTACCGGATTGATTGCAGGTGGCGGCGTTCGGGCGGTGCTTGAGTCTGCAGGTGTGCGGGACGTCCTCACAAAGTCAATGGGCTCCTCAAACCCGCATAACGTGGTGAAAGCGACGATGGCGGCCCTCCTTAGTCTGACCGACGCAAAGACCATTGCTTCGCGGCGGGGGATGAAGCTGGAGGAGCTCTTCGGTGCCTCAGCGGTGGCAGCAACCAACTAACTCGTGAGTCGGGATCATGGCAAAGAAACTACGTATCACCCAAAAGAGAAGCGTCATCGATCAGATCGAACCCCAGAAGAGAACCATCAAAGCATTGGGACTCGGTCGTCCTAACTACTCAGTAGAGCATAAGGACACTCCTCAAATCCGCGGGATGATTCGGAAGGTGATCCATCTGGTCGACGTGCAAGAGATCAAGTAGAGAACACGAAAGAGAAAGCGCAATGGCGAAAGACATCTTAAGCAGATTGGCTCCCGCTCCGGGCTCAAGGAAGAAGAGAAAACGGATCGGCCGTGGCCAGGGATCCGGACATGGTGGGACGTCCACGCGTGGTCACAAAGGTGCAGGCTCGCGGTCCGGAACCAGATATCGTCCATGGTTCGAGGGTGGCCAGATGCCTCTCGCCCGACGCGTACCGAAGCGTGGGTTCCACAGCCCGTTCCGCGTGGAATACCAGGTCGTCAACGTGGAAGTGCTCGGCAAGCTCGCCGCCGATGGAAAAGTCCAGAACGGCATCGTGACGCCGGATGTTCTCGTGAAGCTCGGGGTCATTAAGAAAGCAAAGATACCAGTGAAGGTGCTCGGCAACGGGGAATTGAAGACCACGCTGAACGTTTCTGCCCATGCGTTCAGCAAGTCGGCGGTGACGAAGATTGAGTCCGCGGGAGGAAAGACCCAAACGATCAGCTCAACTCCGAAAGAATAATGGCAAAGCTCACCGAAAGTTTTCGCAATGTATTTAAGATCCAGGAACTTAGGACCAGACTTCTTTTCACGTCTGCGCTTCTGATTGTCGTCAGAATTGGATCGCATATCACCCTTCCGGGCGTGGATGCGATAGCCCTCGCCAAGGCGGAGGCCAGCCAGGCGGCGAATACGCTGTTCGGGTTGTACGATCTGTTCGTCGGAGGAGCGTTTAGTAACGCGGCGGTATTCGCGCTGGGCATCATGCCTTATATCAGTTCATCGATCATCCTGCAGTTGCTCGGTGCGGTGGTCCCCTACTTCCAGAAGCTTTCGAAGGAGGGAGAGGAAGGGCGGCGAAAACTCACCCAGTTGACCAGGTATGGGACGGTGTTGGTTGCAGCATTGCAGGCATGGGGCGTGAGCGTCCGACTCACCAGCATGACGTTGGAAGGCGCTCCGATTGTACCCGCGGAAGTGCAGGGGTTTGGATTCACGCTGAGCACAGTGATCTTCCTGACTGCCGGCACGATGTTCATGATGTGGCTGGGTGAACAAATCACGGAGCGCGGCGTCGGGAACGGAATTTCTCTGATCATTTTCATCGGGATCATTGCCCGGTTTCCACATTCGATTCTTGATCAGTTCCGGGTCACCGAGAACCTGATCATCTCCATGATTATTGTAGCACTGATGGTGGCGATTATTGCCGGCGTAGTGTTGGTGACTCAAGGCACGCGGCGGATTCCCGTGCAATACGCGAAGAGGGTTGTTGGGCGGAAGGTGTACGGCGGCGTCACTCAGTATATCCCGATGCGCGTGAACACCGCGGGCGTTATGCCGATCATTTTTGCGCAGTCGATCATGTTCATCCCGAGCACAATCCTGACGTTCTTCCCGGAGAGCGAGTTCATGCAGGGGTTGTCGCAGTATTTCGAGTACACGTCGTTGACCTACTCATTCTTCTACGGCATCATGATCGTGTTCTTCACCTACTTCTATACGGCCATTGCATTCAACCCGAAGGATGTTTCGGAGAACATGCAGAAGCAGGGGGGCTTCATCCCGGGAATCCGACCGGGGAAGCACACGGCAGATTTCATCGACAACATCCTGACAAAGATCACGCTACCGGGGTCGATCTTTCTGGCGATCATTGCTATTTTGCCGGCGTTTATGGTGCGGATGGGAGTGACCTCGACTTTTGCTCAGTTCTTCGGTGGCACAAGTTTGCTGATCATGGTTGGTGTTGCGCTGGATACATTGCAGCAAGTCGAGTCACATTTGTTGATGCGGCACTACGATGGGTTCATGAAGTCCGGGAAGTTAAAGGGACGGCTTCGCTAAGGACGCGCCAATGGCGAGGGTGTCGATAAAATCGAAGCGTGAAATCGAGCTGATCAAGGTGAGTTGCAAGATTGTGGCTGAGGTGCTCGCGCTTGTGGGTGCACGGATCAAGCCGGGCGTGTACACGAGGGAGCTCGACGAGGTCGCGGAAGAGTATATTCGTTCGAGGGGGGCGGTTCCCGCATTCAAGGGTTACGGGCACGATAAGCACAATCTTTTCCCTTCGACGCTTTGTGTGTCAGTCGATGACGAAGTTGTGCATGGGATCCCTGATGGCCGGAAGCTTGAAGATGGCCAGGTGGTGTCTGTAGATGTGGGCGTAAAGAAGAACGGATATTACGGCGATGCAGCTCGTACGTTTGCCGTGGGGCGAATGACGGAGCAAAAATCCCGCCTCCTCCGCGTCACCGAGGAGTCATTGTACAAAGGCATTGAGCAGGCGAAGGCAGGCAACCACTTGCATGATGTATCGGCGGCCGTTCAGCAGCATGTGGAAGCGGCAGGGTTTTCGGTGGTGCGTGATCTCGTGGGACATGGAATCGGAAAAAGCCTGCACGAGGATCCGCCCATACCAAACTACGGAATACCGGGCACGGGGATCGTCCTGAAGGAAGGAATGACGCTCGCAATCGAGCCAATGGTGAATGCGGGGACACACAAAGTGGAAGTGGGGGAGGACGGCTGGACCGTCCGGACGGCCGATGGAAAACCGTCGGCACATTTTGAGCACACGATCGTGGTACGACAAGGAGATGCAGAAGTCCTGACCAGATAGTTTCTGGTCAACCGAACATATGGCGAAACAGGGTCCCATTAAAGTCGACGGCGTCATCACGGAAACATTGCCCAATGCAATGTTTAAGGTCAGTTTGGAGAATGGGCACAATATCCTGGCCCACATTTCCGGAAAGATGCGGATGAACTTCATCAAGATTCTCGTCGGAGACAAAGTAACGGTGGAACTTTCGCCTTACGATCTTACCAAAGGTCGAATCACGTACAGGTACAAATAGTCCGCGAGGACTGGACAAGGAATCATCGCAATGAAAGTTCGCTCGTCAATCAAAAAGATTTGCATCAACTGCAAGATCATCCGGCGCAAGGGAACGGTCCGGGTGATATGCAAGAATCCCAAACACAAACAGCGTCAAGGTTAAGTTAAGGAGGAGTCGGTTGGCCCGTATAGCTGGAATTGATTTGCCGAAGAAGAAGCGTGCCGAGATTGGCCTGCAATACATTTACGGCATCGGTGGAACTTCCGCCCGCGACATTCTTGCCAAGGCAGGGATCGACGTGAACAAAAAGGTGAGTGACCTGACCGATGATGAAGTGGCCAAGATTCGCGGCATCATTACTTCTGATTACAAAGTGGAAGGAGCGCTCCGGAGCGAGGTGCAGATGAACATCAAGCGGTTGATGGACATCGGCTGCTACCGTGGCATTAGACATCGCAAGGGGCTCCCCGTGCGCGGCCAGAGGACTCGGACCAACTCGCGTACCCGCAAAGGTCGCCGCAAGACGGTTGCAGGCAAGAAGAAAGTGATGGCGAAGGTCTAAGAAGGTTTGCTCAATCAATACAATTGCGGAGGGAAAAGTGGCCAAGACCACTCCAGCAGGACAGACACCGGAACCAGTAAAGAAGAAAAAGAAAATCCAGGTCGACATCAGCGGCAAGGCGTTCGTGAAAGCGACCTTTAACAACGTCATTGTCACCATTACAGACATTTATGGAAACACCATAAGCTGGTCTTCGGCTGGCAAGAACGGGTTCAAAGGTTCCCGAAAGAACACCCCGTTTGCCGCACAGGTCTCGGCCGAAGCTGCTGCCAAGGCTGCGCATGCACTCGGACTCCGGAAAGTGGAAGTGTTTGTGAAAGGGCCGGGATCGGGACGCGAAGCAGCGATCCGCGCACTGCAGGTGTCAGGTCTTGAGATCAGCAGTATCCGGGATATCACGCCGATCCCCCATAACGGGTGCCGTCCTCCGAAGAGACGACGAGTGTAATTCAGTATTTCAGTCCGTAGACAGAACAGGAAAGAGAGTTCATGGCACGTTACACCGATCCAAGTTGCAGACTTTGCCGGAGGGAGCGACAGAAGTTGTTCCTGAAGGGAACGAAGTGCTTCACTGAAAAATGTCCGGTTGAGCGGCGGGGATTTCCGCCGGGCCAACACGGCCAGTCGCGCCGCAGCAAGATCTCCGAGTACGGGGTCCAGCTCCGCGAGAAACAGAAGATACGCCGGATGTATGGTCTGATGGAGACCCAGTTCCGCAATTACTTTGAAAAGGCTCTACGGCAGACTGGACGAACGGGGGAGACTCTGGTAAAAATGCTTGAGCGTCGGTTCGACAATGTGGTCTACAGGATGGGATTCGCGCCGTCCCGAAAGGCCGCCCGGCAGCTTATCACCCATGGACATTTTCTTGTCAACAGCAAGTCCGTGGACATCCCCTCGTACCTCCTCAAGCCTGGCGATGCCATTCAGGTCAGAGAGAAGAGCAGGAAAATGGACATGATCCATTCTTCCATGAAGAGGATGAAAGACACCGCGATGCTGCCGTGGCTGAGTCTGGACAAGGCCACCATGGCGGGGACGTTTCTGAATGTTCCCGAACGGGCGGACATCCCGTTGAATGCAGACGAGCAATTGATCGTCGAGTTGTACTCCAAGTAACAGGTCCACTGAGGTTTGTCTAATTTCCCGTCAAGGGAAGAGGGTAAGGAAAAGTATGACAACTGGAACAATTCAAATGCCGGAGAAGATTCAGCTCGATGACTCGACCTATTCCAACACGTTTGGTCGGTTCATCATTCAACCGCTGGAGAAAGGCTTTGGTGTTACGATCGGCAATGCGATGCGTCGCGTGCTGCTCTCCTCGCTTCCCGGCTATGCCATCACGGCTTTCCGGGTGGATGGAATTCAGCACGAGTTTTCCACGATTCCCGGTGTGGTGGAAGATGCTCCTGATATGATCCTCAACCTGAAACAGGTAAGGATGAAGTTGGTGAACAAAAAGACCAACCGGGTGCTCCTGCCGCTCCGTGGACCG
Organism: Bacteroidota bacterium; assembly: GCA_016844425.1. Next base: position 5,567 of record JAERML010000001.1, on the reverse strand, counting down.
ATGGAGTTTACCGCCGGCGAGATTCAGAAGGCATCTCCGGACGTGGAGATTCTGAACCCATCGCTCCATATTGCCACGTTGAATTCGGAGGCAAACTTTGAGCTCGACCTCCGGATCAACCGCGGGATCGGCTATGTAGTTGCGGAAGAAAACAAGTCCCCTGACCACACCGTTGGTATGGTGGTGATCGATTCCATCTTCTCGCCGATCAGGAACGTGCGGTACTTCATTGAGACAACCCGCGTCGGACAACAAACAGATTACGAGAAGTTGACACTCGAAGTGGAGACCGATGGTTCCGTCACGCCGGACGACGCACTGGCGCATGCAGGAAAAATTCTCCGCGACCATATTCAGCTCTTCATTAATTTTGATATGGAGCCGGAAGCGGAAAAGGAAGAGTCGGAACAGGATGCCGAGTTTGCCCGGATCCGAAAAGTGCTGTTGACGCCGGTCGATGAGTTGGAGCTGTCGGTTCGTTCACACAACTGTCTCCGTGCGGCGAATATCAAAACGATTGCCGACCTCGTTCGCAAGGACGAATCCGAGTTGCTGAAGTTTCGCAACTTTGGAAGAAAATCCCTTGCCGAGCTGGCAGAGATAGTCGAAGCGGAGAAGCTCACGTTCGGCATTGACGTCGGCAAGTATCTCAAGGACGGCGAGTAGGCGCGTCCGGGTTTCACTCACTGTATATTTTTTTGGAATACTCTCATGCGACATCGTAAAGCTGGCCGAAAACTCAAACGCACCGCAAGCCACCGTCGGGCAACCCTGGCGGCGCTTGCCACATCGCTTCTCCGCCACAAGCGGATCACCACGACGGTGGCGAAGGCGAAAGAGACACGAATGGTGGTCGAGAAGATCATCACTCGTGCAAGAAAAGCATCCGTACATCCGGTGGGTGATGCGAGAGGTGTCCATGCCCGGCGGGAGGTGGGTCGGCTGATCAAGGATAGAACTGTAATCGGTGAACTCTTCTCGAGCATCGCTTCAAGAGTTGGGAGCAGACCCGGCGGGTACACTCGGATCGTGAAACTCGGCCAGCGACCGGGCGACGGTGCGGAGATGGCGGTGATCGAGCTGGTGGATTTCAATACCGGTCAGGAAGAGGCGGCAAAGCCCGCAACACCGGCGAAGGTGAAGAAGCCCCGTCAGCCGAAAAAGGAAAAGCCCGCCGGAGAAACGACGCCGCCGGCCGAAAAAAAGAAAAAGAAATCGAACGACGACGCACCGGTGAAGAAGAAGGACTCGTCCACCGAATCCGAGACAAAAAAAGAGTCCCGCTAAAGGGACTCTTTTCGTTTCGCAGCGCGGGCCATCCGCGGTCACAGGCACAGAATGTCCAGGAATGCTGGAACCAGGAGATGAAAGTTAACGTCGTAGAGTTTGCCATAGGTGTTGCCAACCTTCGCCAGCTTCCGAAGGACGACATCAGGGAGATCGCTTTCCTTGGACGTTCCAACGTTGGCAAGTCCTCCTTGATCAACAAGCTGTGCAACCGCAAGTCGCTTGCCCGTCCCAGCACCACACCCGGCAAGACACGCGAACTCAACTATTTCCTTGTCAACAAAGAACTGTATTTCGTAGACCTGCCTGGTTACGGATACGCCAAAGTACCGGAGCAGATCCGCTCGAGCTGGGGAAAACTTATCGAGCAGTACCTGAAGACGCGCCGTCAGCTTGCGCTTGTGGTACAGTTGATAGATTCACGCCATGAGCCCACCGCCCTCGACATGATGATGGTGGGCTGGCTCGAGTACTATGAGATTCCCTTCGTTGTTGCACTCACCAAGGCGGACAAACTTCCCCGCAGCAAAATGCCGAACTACCTGAAAGCCGCCCGGCAGGCCTTCGCCCGTTTTTCCTTCTGCAAAGATGTCATTCCGTTCTCTGCCATCACGGGTGAGGGAAAAGCGGAAGTCCTGCATACCATCTCACAACACGTGGCGACGACTTCGGCGGCGTAGCCGCGGTGGCGCCGTTCCGTTCCCGATTCATCCATGATTCGAGAACCCTCCTGATGAAAAAGCGTTTGTTCACACCGGGGCCGACCCCCGTTCCTGAAAAGGTCATGCTGGCAATGGCCGAGCCGATCATCCATCACCGTAACCCGGAGTTCGGAGAAGTGATGGAGCGGGTCAATGCGCATCTCAAGTATCTCTTCCAGACGGCCCAGCCGGTTCTGACGCTGACGTGTTCCGGTACCGGCGGCGTCGAAGCCACTTTTGTCAGCCTCTTCTCCCCCGGCGACACGATTATTGCTGTGAACGGAGGGAAGTTTGGTGAGCGATGGGTGAAGATGCCGCGGATGTTCGGGCTGAACGTTGTGGAGATTACCGTTCCCTGGGGAAAGGCGGTAACGGAAGAGCAGATGCTCAGTGCACTTCGAGAGACACCCACAGCAAAGGCAGTCTACCTGACCCACAGTGAAACATCAACCGGCACGGCAACTGACATCCAGGCCATGGCAAGACTCATTCGAGAGCATTCCAATGCGTTGGTCTGCGTGGATGGGATTACCGCGATAGGTGCTCATGAGATGAAGTTTGATGACTGGGGAATTGATGTCTGCGTTACCGGATCGCAGAAGGGACTGATGATTCCTCCGGGTCTGGCATTTGTCGCCCTCAGCCCCCGGGCCATCGAGGCGATGCAACACTCAACCCTCCCCAAGTTCTATTTTGATCTTCGGAAAGCTCTGAAATCGTATGAAAAGAACGACACACCCTGGACGCCGGCAGTTTCTCTGGTAATTGGCGTTGATGCTGCCCTGCAGATGATCAAAGCCGAGGGAATTGAAAACGTGTGGCGTCGGCACAAGCGACTGTCCGGAGCGTTGCGGGCTGGCGTAGCCGCGCTGGGAATGAAATTGTTCTCCGATTCTCCGTCCTATGCCGTCACACCGGTCTGGTTGCCGGACGGGGTGGAGTGGAAGTCCTTCAACAAAATCCTCAAGTTGGACAACGGCATCACCATCGCCGGAGGACAGGATGCGTACGCCGGAAAGATCTTCCGCGTTTCGCATCTGGGATACTACGATGACTTCGATATGGTAACGGTTGTGGCGGCGCTGGAACGGACCCTTGCTGCGATGAAGCATCCGGTGGAGATGGGAAAGGGACTGGCCGCCGTGCAGAACGCCCTCATCGCTCATGGATAACCACGAAGCGGCATTCAAAAAGGACGAGACGATGAAAATTCTTGTGAGCGACAGTCTGGAGCAGAGCCTGATCGATATTCTGATTGGCGAGGGATTTGAAGTTGACAACAGGCCCGGCATCAAGGCAGACGAGTTGAGCCGGATCGTTGGTGCGTACGATGCACTGGTCGTGCGTAGCGCTACCAAGGTGACGGCGGATGTGATTAACGCAGCTACAAAATTGAAGATCATTGGAAGGGCCGGGACCGGTGTCGACAACATCGACGTCCCCGCAGCCACGCGCCGTGGGATTCTCGTGATGAACACACCGGGGGGGAACACCATTTCGGCGGCAGAGCACACAGTGTCCATGCTCCTCTCGCTCGCCCGGAATATCCCCCAGGCGCACATGAGTCTCGCGGGTGGGGAATGGGAGCGGAAGAAGTTTACCGGCACCGAGGTCTTCGAGAAAACGCTCGGTGTGATCGGTCTGGGAAAAATTGGTCGTGAGGTCGCACTCCGATGCCAGGGGTTGGGAATGAAGATTGTGGGGTACGACCCCGTGCTGGGAAGTGAGCTGGCGGCGAAACTCAACATCGATCTTGTGGGTCTTGAGGAGTTGTACCGGCGATCGGATTTCATCACCGTCCATACCCCGCTTACGAACGAAACGAAGCATCTTCTGAATGATGACACGCTGGCGAGGTGCAAGCGCGGTGTCCGCGTGGTCAATTGTGCGCGGGGGGGTATCATCGACGAAGCGGCATTGATGCGCGCGCTTGATGCCGGGCAGGTGGCCGGCGCGGCGCTCGATGTGTTTGAACAAGAACCTCCCAAGGGCAACTCTTTGTTGAAACACCCCCGTGTCGTTGTCACACCGCACCTCGGCGCGTCCACCGAAGAAGCGCAGGAGAAGGTCGCATTCCAGATTGCTCATCAGATTGCGGATGCGTTGAAAGGTCGCGGCTATGCCGGTCTCGTGAACGGCGCCGCACTCCAGCTGGCCTTGAATGAAGAACTCACTCCGTATCTCACCCTTGCGGAACGAATGGGGAGTCTCGTGGCGCAGCGGATGACGGGAAAGCTGAAACGCCTTACCGTGAGTGCCTCGGGTGAGTTAATGTCTTTATCCATTGAAGTGATGAAGGCTGGAGTGTTGAAGGGCGTTTTGTCACACGTCCAACCTGACCCCGTGAACTTTGTCAATGCAGCCATGCTTGCAACGGACATGGGGCTCACTATCATTGAACAGAAAGAGAGCGCAAAGGAGGGTTTCCCGAACCTTCTTTCTGTCCGGTATGAAACAGACAACGAAGCCATGGAGGTTTCGGGGACGGTGTTCGGCGCATCCACGATCCGGCTTGTGAAGCTCGATGGCTTCAGATTCGAGGTTCGCCCGGAGGGGTATCTCCTGATTTACAGCAATATCGACCGACCTGGAATGCTGGCCCGTGTCGGCTCCATCCTTGCCCGACATAACGTCAACATTGCCGGTGTCTCTCTCGGCCGCTCTGCCATTGGTGCAAATGCGCTCACTGTTATGAGTATCGATAGCGATATTCCCGCCGAGGGAATGAGAGAACTCCTCTCTCAAGATGGCGTTTCCAACCTCAAAGTCGTAAACCTGGACTGATCCCATTTCCGTCCAGGTACGCAGTATTTTAAATATGGTACTTGACAAACACCACCTCCCTTTTTATATTAAGCCACCATCCCTTTTTATATTAAGCCACCATCAGTATCTGGTCAAAGTTGTTCCTTCCACGATGTGTCACAACAGGAGGTGTTCGCCGGGGGTTATTGGTACAACATTCCAACATTGCATACCAAACAATCTCATTGTGCTGAGGGGCTGTAGAGAAACGAGCGTGGCAATCCTTGTCCGGTCTTTCTAGCAACCAGAGCCACTCAAGTCTTGTCCAACACCATCACGTTCGACGTCTGTTTGTTCTTTATTGAGATGTTCGTGTCAGTGGGTGCAGAGCAAACGCCTGCATCCCTCCACTATCATGGCTTCACCATTGTTATCAATCGTGTCAGTGCGACGTCGAGAATCCACCGAGTGTACTGCAGCAAGCTCCAGCGAGGAGCGCGATAGTCATCTGACCACGATCAACAATCATAGCAAGGAGAACCTACCTATGCGTTTCAATAAACTCTTTCTGCCGATTGGCCTGCTTGCGATCGGCGTCCTGTGGGGTGCGTGCGTTGACGTTCCTGATGGTCCGTCAACAAACACCAACCCCGACTTCCGTTCCCAGGCGCGCTTCTTTCATGCAGTGCCTGGCGGAGCCGCCGGCAATGTCAGCGTCGATGGTTCTTCTGTAGGGAATATCGGCTACCTGGCCTCAACGTCGTATTCGGACATACCGTCGTGAAGCCGCTCGGTTGCGTTTGGCGCGACCCTAGCACAACCAGTGGTGTTGGG
>JAERML010000141.1 GCA_016844425.1 Bacteroidota bacterium | reverse complement strand
AAGCCAGGGGCAACGAGAAGACCGGAGATGTTCCGCAGATGAGGCTCCGCGCCATCACGCTCCACATCTTCAGCACGAATCCAGGCGAGGTCCACGCCTGCATTGTTGGCAGCGCCAGCGTGTACAAACGCCTCCGCGATGCTCTTGTACGCGTCCTGATGATCCGTGTACTTGCCGCAGATGCCGATAGTGATCCGTCCGGCAGGGTTCTTCACACGGTCCACGAGCTTTTTCCACTCCCGCAAATTTGGCTTGGGACATGTAAGGTCAAGTTTTTCAAGCACGATTTCATCAACCTCCTGCTCGGCGAATGTGAGTGGCACCTCATAGATCGTTGCCACATCACGACCGTCCACGACGGACTCCGTCTCGACGTTGGTGAAGAGTGCGATCTTCTCACGCACTTCCTTCGTCAGCGGATGATCCGAACGGCAAATGAGCATATCCGGCTGGATGCCAAGCTCGAGCAGTGCTTTTACGCTGTGTTGCGTCGGTTTGGTTTTGATTTCACCCGCCGAGCCGATGTACGGGACAAGCGTGACGTGGATGGCCATGGCGTTCTTCTGGCCGACCTTGAACATGAATTGCCGCATTGCTTCGAGGAATGGCAAGCTCTCGATATCGCCGACCGTACCACCAACCTCCGTAATGACGACGTCGTAATCCCCTGTCTGTCCAAGAGCTTCGAACCGTCGTTTGATCTCGTCGGTGATGTGTGGAATGACCTGTACCGTTGCACCGAGGTAGTCGCCGCGGCGCTCCTTGGTGATCACCTCGTGATAAATCTGGCCGGTAGTGGAATTATTCTGGCGCGTCGTGGTGATGTCGAGGAAACGCTCGTAGTGGCCGAGGTCCAGGTCAGTTTCCGCGCCGTCGTCCGTGACGTATACTTCACCATGTTGAAATGGGTTCATCGTCCCAGGGTCGACATTCAAATACGGGTCGAATTTCTGAATAGTCACCCGCAGCCCCCGCAGTTTCAGCAGCAAGCCGATGGAGGAGGAGGTGATGCCTTTGCCGAGCGACGAAACCACGCCGCCCGTGACGAATATGTATTTTGTTTGATGGCGCCGTGCCAAGAGGTCTCCTCCGTTATGGTGCGTCCGTCCGTCCGGTCAGCCGGTCAGGGACGACAATCCCGCCGGAGAGGACAAGCTTCAGGCCTTGTTCAATCGTGAGGTTCAGATGGATCGCCTCCTTCTTCGGGACAAGGATCAGGACGCCGGAAGTCGGGTTGGGCGGGTTGGGGATATACACGTTGATAAATGAAATCTTCTTGCCTTTGCTTGTTGCAAACTGCATCTCGTTGGTGACAAACGCGATCGAGTACAATCCCTTGCGCGGATACTCGATCATTACGACTTCACGGAACGTCTTCCCTTTTCCCCCGATGGAGAATGCGCCGACGAGATCTTTGATTGCGCCATACACCGACCTTACAAACGGGATCGAGCGGAGAAGGTTCTCAAACCATGTAACGAGAATCCGTCCGACAAGGTTGCGTGAGAGGAGTCCCACGAGAAGGATGATCGCAACCATGGAGATGAATCCCAGCCCCGGGATCGGTCTGCCGATCCACTTCTCGAGAGCGGGGGAGAGAATGCCGTCGACACCATTCAGGAGCGCCTGGAAAAACCAGTACGTCAGTCCGAGGGGAATCATAACCACAAACCCGCGGACGAAGGTACTCCTCACCTGAGACCAAAATGTTGGGTGCTCGTCGCTCATAGTTGTTTCCGGAAGGTCTCCCGGACTTTTTCCAGATCAGCCTGTGTATCCACGGGAATACTGTCGTACGTTGTCACCGTTGCCTTGATCCTGTACCCGTGTTCGAGGATCCGCAACTGCTCAAGCTTCTCCGCCTGTTCCAGCGATGTCTGTGGCAGTGCTGCAAAGGTGAGCAGGAATGCACGGCGGAAGACATACAAACCGATGTGCTTGTAATATCTGTGCTTCTCAGCCCATTCCGCAGGCGGTATATCCCGGCCAAACGGAATCGGTGATCGCGAAAAGTATAACGCAAAGCCCGCCCGGTCCAGCACCACTTTCACGATTCCCGGGTTCGTCAGGTCGGCCGCATCATCCATTTGGCGCACGAGTGTGCCGGCCACGATCTCACTATTCTCAACCAGCGGACGAACCGCCTCGTCCACCATTTCGGGTGCAAGCAACGGCTCATCCCCCTGCACATTCACAATGATGTCCACGTCGGGGAGCGTTCTTGCCACGTGTGCGATCCGGTCACTTCCCGTCTGCAGTGTCGCTGGCGTCATTACGACGCGGCTTCCATAAGGCTTCACGGCTGCCACAATCCGCTCGTCGTCTGTGGCGATGATGACCTCGTCAACCAGCTTCGCCCGCGCTGCACGCTCATACACATGCTGAACCATCGGCTTGCCGGCGATGTCCGCCAATGGCTTTGCCGGCAGCCGGGTGGAAGCGTACCGTGCCGGGATGATGGCAACAACCTTCGGGCGCGAGTGTCCGCTCATCGGTCTCCAATCACCTTCGGGACCTTGAAGAACTTCTCGTTCTTCGTTGGTGCGTTCCGGAGCGCCTCTTCACGCGGCAGACAGGGCTTCGGTGTGTCCTCACGAAAGACGTTGCTCAGTTCGATAACCTGTGAAAGAGGTTCCACGTTCGTTGTATCGAGAGAGTTGAGCTGATCCATGTAGGCAAGGATCTCGTTCAACTCACGCACAAGTTTCTGCTTCTCTTCTTCGGAGAACGAAAGCTGCGCCAGTGCCGCAACATGCTCGACATCCTTGATCGTGACGGACACACAGACCTCTCTACTGATTGATGTAATGTCGTTCGATGGCGGTGTGCACCTGCTCCATCAACGCAAACTCCGCCTCTTTACCCTGACCGGTGATTGCAATGGGTGTCCCCAGGGTAAGCTCCACGGTCCCCGGTCGTATGGCAATCGAATTTTTGGGGAGGATGTTGTAGCTTCCGTTCACCGTCAGGGGCACCACAGGGACGCCTGCTTTCACCGCGAGATTGAACGCCCCCCGCTTGAACGGCTGGAGCTTCCCGTCCATGGTGCGGGTCCCCTCTGCATATAACAGGACCGAGGCACCGCGGCGGATTTTCTCCGTTGCCTCCTCAAGACTTTTCATCGCGTCCGCCCCCCGGCTCCGGTCAATCCCGATGTAGCTCCCCAACTTCAGTCCCCAACCGAAGATCGGTATCTTCTCCAGCTCTTTCTTATACACGATCCTGATCTGATCAGGAATCCCCGCAATGATCGCAGGGATGTCGAACATGCTTGCATGGTTGGAGACATACACATAGTTTCTCGATCGGTCAAGCTTCTCCAGCCCATGCACCCGTACTCTTACACCACAGATCCAGAGAGACGTATGCGCCCACCCACGTGCCAGTGCATGAAACAGGATCCCCTTGTAATGGAACGGCAGCGTCAGAAGCTCGAGCGCTGCAAAGAACATCGAGTTGGCAACGGTAACCAGGAAGCGGATCGTTCCTACGAGCGTTGCCATTAGGCGCCGAGCAGTTCAATAGTCCTGATGCGTTTCCCGATGGAGGGGTGACTGTAAAACAGAAACTCCACCAGCGGATGCGGACTCGGGTCCGCGAGGTTCATTGCCGCGAGCTTCTTCAGTGCGGACACGAACGCCTGCGCATTCCCGGTCGACTGCACCGCGTACGAATCTGCCTGACGTTCATGCCGGCGTGAGAGCATGTTCCCCAGCGGGGCCGTGACCAGCCCGAACAGAGACAACCAGAGCGCCAGGAGCGGCAGTGCTGCAATCTCCGTTATGAACGAGAACCCGAACACCCCCACGGACCAACCATACGCTTGTGCAGCGATGAACAGCCCTGCGAACGTGGACACAATGCCCGTGATAATGCCAATCGTGATGTGCCTGTATTTGTAATGACCCAGCTCGTGCGCAAACACGGTCTCGATCTCTTCTTCTGAAAACTCCTTAATCAGCGTATCGCCGAGGATGATCCGCTTCGACTTCCCGATACCGGTGAAGCCGGCATTTGCTTTCCGTGTATTCTTGCTCAGGTTGAACGTGAAGATTCCTTGGATCCAGAGTCCTGCATTGCCACAAAGCCGGAGGATTCGTTTCTTCAACGGTCCATCGCTCACAGGGGTAAACTTGTAAAACAGCGGCATGATCAGAACGGGAGCGAGGCGTGCAAGGACGACAGAGAGCAATGTGGTCGCGCAGCTTACCGGTAGCCACCAGAGCATCCCGTACTCCACAAGACACGCGTACAAGAGTGCAAGGAGGCCGACAACGATCGGCAGGCTGATTCCTGTTGCTTTCAACCGTTCCCAAGCCCACCGTCCGATGGTTTGGTTGGAGAGGTTGTATCGGTGCTCAAGAATGTAGCCCGAGTAGTAGCCGATGGGAAGCGTGATTGCGGTCTGGATCAATCCGATGGCGAATACAAACAGCAACAGCATCCCGTAATCACCGCCGACCATGGATCCAGCCCATGCCTCGATGTCCCGTGTCAGGCCGGACAGTACCAGAACCAACAGCAATGCAAACGAGAGGACCGAAGAAACGATCCCTGCGACGAGTTTGCTGCGATTATAGGTTTTTGCCGAACCGGGAGACGGGAGGGAAGAGGTGGAGGTGTCCGCGACTAGCCCTTCAGATGCCATGATCCATCAAACTGCTCATGGTGTGTGCCCTGTGGTTTGATAAGTGTAGCCAAAATGTGGGTAAGAATCAAGGCAGGTGCGATGCTGTTTCAACAATGAGAACCGCAAGGACGAACGCGGAGCAAGGGTGTCTATTTGAGCAGCACCATCTTCCTTGTTGTTGCACCACCGCTTCCCTGGAGTCTGTAGAAATACAACCCACCGGTAAGATCCC
>JAERML010000341.1 GCA_016844425.1 Bacteroidota bacterium | reverse complement strand
GGGTGTTACCTGCGCCCGGCTTCATAGAAGTGGGTATGAGGAGAATGAAATCCGCTCACTCACCGCGCAGGTAGACGCCGTCTTGATTGATGCCCCCTGTACAGGTGTAGGTGTCTTTCGCCGTAATCCTGGCGCGAAGAGAACGTTCACGTCAGGGTTCGTGGAAAGTGTTGCGAAGACCCAGCGCAGTATCCTGGAGAGTTATTGCACTCTCGTTCGTGCGGGGGGAGTGCTTGTGTATTGCACCTGCACCTTGTTGAGACAGGAAAACGAGGATCAGATGGAACTCTTCCTCCGCGATCATCCGGAGTTCACGCTGGTCTCAGCACCGGAGATTCTCGTGAACCAGGGCGTCCATGTTGAGACCGGCTCCCCCTACCTCACACTCCTTCCGCATACCACTACCACCGACGGATTTTTTGCCGCGGTGTTAGCACGAGCCATCTGACTTCAAGATGTGCGTTGATTGTGAACGTCGATTTCTCTACCTTGTGTGCAACATGCACATGGAGATTGATACATGAAGCTTCTCTCAGCACTCACCCTGTTTCTCGCTCTACTTTGTATTGGATGCAGCAAGCCTCCGCCGGAAGAGACATTCAAGAAAGCGGAGGATGCTCTGAAGTCAGGCAATGTTCCACTTGCGATTGAAAGCTACGCTCAGGTTGTGAGTGATCACCCCGGCAGCCCTCTGGCAGAGCAGGCGGCGTTCCGGATTGCGGCAGCGCAACATAATGAAATGCACGACTACCAGGCAGCCATCGGTTCGTACCAGCGCTATGTCGAGATGTACCCTGATGGAGAGAAGGCTCCTACAGCCCTCTTCCTAACCGGGTTCCTCTACAACAATGAGCTGCAAACTGGACAGCGCCGCGATGGCATACCGTCGGTTTCTGGAGAAATATCCGCAGCATGAGATGGCGGTCTCGGCGCAGTTCGAGCTGGACAACCTGGGTAAATCACCGGATGAGCTCCTCCCGAAACCCCAGGTCGCTGAGCAGTCCCCTCCCAAATCTTCATCGAAGAAAACTGCCGGGAAGAGCGGCAAAAACTAGTGGAAGAGAGCTACCGTCAGTATCTTCAACCCCATGTTGTCTCCAGGCTGGCGAACATGGAACTGCGCGCCCGTCTTGTTGTGGAGGGATTTATCACCGGACTCCACAAAAGTCCGTACCATGGGTTCAGTGTCGAGTTTGCTGAGCACCGGCAGTATATGCCGGGGGACGAGATTAAACACATCGATTGGAAGATCTACGGGAAGACCGATCGGTATTACATTAAGCAATACGAAGAGGAGACGAACCTTAAATCGTACATCATCCTCGACGCAAGCCGCTCCATGTCGTACGCTTCGGAAGGGAACATTTCCAAACTGGACTATGCCCGGTATCTCGTGGCGTCCTTGTCTTATATGATGATCAAACAGCAAGATGCGGTCGGCCTTGCCGTGTTTGACGAACAGATCACCAACTACCTTCCCCCGCACGCCACCTCGGGATACCTCCGCCAGATACTCGTCGCGCTGGAGCGACTGACACCCGGCAAGCAAACCGGGGCCGGGAAGTCTCTTCACCAGGTTGCCGATAGGATCAGGCGCCGTGGCCTCGTAGTGATTGTCAGCGACCTGCTGGACAATCAAGACGAAGTGATCGCTGCATTGAAGCATCTTCGTCACAAGAAGAACGAGGTCATCGTCATGCAGGTGCTGGATCCATTGGAGCGGAGCTTCGCCTTCGGTGAGGACGCGTTGTTTAAGGACCTGGAAACAACCGAGCAGATGATGACGCAGCCGTGGCAAATTCAGAATGCATACCGCAGCGAAATGACTGCATTCCTCGATCGGTACAAGAAAGAGTGCCGTGAAAATTACGTGGATTACGTCTTGATGGACACAAAGACGCCGTTTGATACTGCGCTGTTTGAGTATTTGAACAAAAGGGAGAGGTTGGGGTAATCCAGCACTGTAGTCAATGGAGAAACCTCTTCACGTTCTCTTTCTGTCCTCCGTAGTAGTCTTCAACGCACGTGCGAACCCCATCGGCCTTCACCGATGGGTTTTGTGTTTCGAGGTCGTCGATTGAAATTCGCCTCCGTTTGTGGTATGTTGTACGATGAAACGATCGTCAACGCAGCAGAGCATGTCCAACCAGCAACGTCCGTCCCAGCACGCCGACACGAACCAGGATTGCATTGTCATCCGCGGCGCCCGCGAGCATAACCTCAAGAACATCGATGTCGACATCCCGCGCAACAGCCTTGTCGTGATAACCGGGCTCTCCGGATCCGGCAAGTCCAGCCTTGCGTTCGATACAATCTATGCTGAAGGGCAGCGCCGCTATGTGGAGAGCCTCTCCGCCTACGCTCGGCAGTTCCTGGATGTAATGGAACGTCCCGATGTGGATTATATCGAGGGTCTCAGTCCGGCGATCTCCATCGAGCAGAAGACGGTCAGCCATAACCCTCGCTCTACGGTCGGTACTGTTACGGAGATCTACGACTACCTCGCTCTACGGTAGGTACGGTCACGGAGATCTACGACTACCTCCGGCTTTTGTTTGCGCGGGTGGGGACGCAGTACTGCTACAATTGTGGTCGGAAAGTGCAGAAGCAGACAACCGACCAGATCATCGACAGCATCATGAGATTTCCCCAGGGAACGAGAATCAACATTCTCGCGCCGGTGGTGAAGGGAAGGAAAGGACATTATCGGGAGTTGTTTGAGGAGATCGTCCGGGATGGGTTCATCCGCGTCAGGGTGGACGGATCCGTTCGTGAGATCCAGAAGGGAATGCAGCTTGATCGGTACAAGGTCCATAACATAGAGATCGTCGTGGACCGGATTGTCGTGAAGAAAGAAGGACGGGCACGAGTTGCCGACTCGGTGGAAGTAGCCCTGAAATTCGGATCGGGCGTCCTGATCGTGAGCCAGGAGGGTGTAGGGGCTTCGGATCCTGATCCTCCGGCAATAAGAAAGAAGGGGGAGGCGCGTTCCTCTCGTAAGACTCCCCGTTCGTCAACACCGCTGGGAGATACCCTGTTCAGTAGAC
>JAERML010000013.1 GCA_016844425.1 Bacteroidota bacterium | reverse complement strand
TAACCCCACCATCAGTTCTTTGGAGTTGTTATGCTCGTTCAACAGCGTACCATCAAGCAACCGGTTTCGATGAGTGGAGTCGGGCTCCACACCGGGAGCATCTCCACGATGACGTTCAAACCGGCGCCTGAGAACTACGGTATCCGGTTCCGGCGAATTGATCTCGGTGGATCTCCGGAGGTGCCGGCTGATGTTGACCACGTCGTTGATATTTCGCGTGGCACTACTATTGCGATTGGCGAGGCGAGGATCCACACCGTTGAGCACGTGATGGCTGCCCTGGTAGGTCTGCAGGTGGACAACGTTTTGATCGAGCTTGATGCCAACGAGCCGCCCATCGGAGACGGAAGCGCCAAGCCGTACGTGGACGTCTTGATGAAAGCCGGCTTCGAGAAGCAAAACGCGCCGAAGGACTACCTTATCATCGACCAGACCGTCCACTACCATAATGAAAAGAAAGGTGTGGATATCGTCGCGCTTCCCACGGACGACTATCGCATCACTGTGATGGTGGACTATCACAACCCGGCGCTTGGCAGCCAGCATACCGGATTGTTCAACCTGGAAAAGGAGTTCGTTACCGACTTCGCGCCGTGCCGAACCTTCTGCTTCCTTCATGAAGTCGAGATGCTCCACAGTCAGGGGTTGATACGCGGCGGCAATCTGGACAATGCCATCGTGATAGTTGATAGGGACCTGAACGATGCGGAACTCAAACGGATCAGTGACAAACTCGGCATCAGGGCTTCAGTAATCCTCGGAAGCAATGGCGTTCTCAACAACCGTCCGCTCTACTTCCCGAACGAACCGGCCAGGCACAAACTCCTGGACTTGATGGGTGACCTGGCCCTCATTGGCGTCCCACTGAAGGCGCAAATCCTTGCCGCCCGCCCCGGACACGCGAGCAACATCGAGTTCGCCAGGAAAATCAGGAAACTCTACCAGCAAAAGAAGCTCGTCCGCAAGTACCAGCACGAGCGGAAGGCAGGAGTGGTCTTCGACATCAATGCGATCAAGAAGATTCTTCCGCACCGTTCCCCGTTCCTGTTTGTGGACAAGATCATCGATTTCAAGATCGATGAGAGCATTGTCGGCGTCAAGAATGTGACCACGAATGAATCATTCTTCGAGGGGCACTTCCCGGGGCAACCAGTGATGCCGGGTGTACTGATTATTGAAGGGATGGCACAAACTGGAGGCATCCTCCTTCTCAACGGCGTCGAGAACCCGGGCGACAAGCTGGTCTACTTCATGTCCATCAACAATGTCAAGTTCCGGAAGCCGGTTCTTCCAGGCGACCAGCTTGTGTTCGAACTGACGTTGGTGAGCCGCAAGAGCAAGATATGCGTGATGAAAGGGAAAGCCTTCGTCAGCGGCGACCTCGTGGCCGAAGCAGAAATGATGGCATCCATCATCGACAGGGTCGATACCCGGGGACAGATGCCGGGCGGACAGTTGCCGGGCGGCAACGGCAGTCAGACCCGTCCCGTTCCTACGGACATGCAAAACAACAATTAGGCTCTTCGTCCTTAGGGGTCTGTTGTTTGGGAGTTGCACTCACGATGCGCGTTTGCATGTTGTATGCATTTGAAGCTGCCGGCGGTTTCGTCCGCGCCTGAAGTCAAATCCGTTCCTTCTGTTGTCTCCCTCTCCATCTCGGCGTTCCACATAGTCCAGACAGCTCAGCAGGCATTTCATGCTCCAGATCCGCGTGCACCGTCTCGTTCCACTGCTCCTGTGTAGGGTGTTCCTGTTCGGGAATGTCTCTGCCGGTGAAGCACCTTCAAGTATCTCTCTGATGCCCATTCCTGAAAACATTGTATTCACGGAGCTGGCGTTTCGGGTGGACACATCGTTCCGGATTGTCATCCAGGGGAACGCACACGCGCGCCTGTATTCCGCTGCGACGAGGATGTTGCGACGTCTCTCTGAAAGGACAGGCCTCTTTCTCCCGCAAGACTTCATCGTCCCTCATGCAGAGGTGGAATCTCCTTCACTTACCATCACCACACAGCGCGCGGGAAACATCGAGCTCGGCGAAGATGAATCATACGTCCTCGTGGCGTCGTCGAGAGGCATCGGCCTGGATGCTGAGACCGATCTCGGCGTGCTTCGGGGTATGGAAACGATGCTGCAATTACTGTCTGCTGACGCTCAGGGCTTTTACCTGCCCGGCGTAAAGATTGAAGACCGCCCCCGCTTTCCATGGCGTGGTTTGATGATCGACGCGGCGCGCCACTTCATGCCCGTGGCCGTGATCAAGCGGAACATCGACGGGATGGCGGCTGTGAAGATGAATGTGTTCCACTGGCATTTGTGCGATGACCAGGGATTTCGTGTGGAGAGCAAGGAATTCCCAAAGCTGCATGAGATCGGATCGGATGGATTCTATTATACGCAGAGTCAGATCAAAGAAATCGTGGAGTATGCTGACAACCGGGGAATACGAGTCGTTCCCGAGTTCGACGTACCGGGTCATGCAACGGCATTGATTGCGGCGTACCCGGAACTTTCAAGTGCGCCTGGTACCTTCACGGTGGAGCGGAAGTGGGGAATCTTCTATCCGGTTTTGAATCCGGCCAGCGAATACACCTACGAGTTTCTCGACAGGCTGTTTGGTGAGATGGCGGACCTGTTCCCTGATCCCTTCTTCCACATCGGAGGAGATGAGGTTGAGCATACCGGGCACAGTGCCGAACACTGGGATAACAATCCGGACATCCAGCGATTCAAAGCTGAAAACAATATCCAGGATAACGGTACCCTTCAAAGCTATTTCAACAAAAGACTCCTTGCGATCGTGACGAAACACAAGAAGGTCATGATCGGATGGGATGAAATCCTCCACGAAGCAATGCCGACCAACGTTGTCATCCATTCCTGGCGGGGAAGGGCGGCGATGGAGCGCGCTGCAAAGCTGGGGTACCGTAGCATTCTCTCAAACGGGTATTACATAGATCTCATCCAACCCACCGACATTCACTATCTCAACGATCCGCTTCCTGAAGATGTTCAACTCTCCGATGAGGAGAAAGGGAACATCCTCGGCGGAGAGGCGACAATGTGGGGGGAGTTTGTCTCGCCGGAGACCATCGACTCCCGGATCTGGCCACGGACCGCGGCGATTGCCGAGCGGCTCTGGTCACCCCGGACGGTCGCGAATGTCGATGACATGTATCGCCGTCTCGAGCGAATTAGTTTGCAACTGGAAGAGCATGGTCTTACTCACGAAAAGAACTATGAGATGCTGCTGCGGCGTCTCACAAGCGACCGTGACATCGCTGCGTTGAAAACGCTCGTGGACGTGCTGGAACCTGTGAAGGGGTATGTTCGCGGGAGATTGAAACCACATACGTCATACTCTCCGCTCACGCGAGTCGTGGACGCTGCCAGACCGGATGCTGCCGAAGCGCGACGATTTCGAATTGCAGTCGACCGGTATCTGGCTGGATTGGAGAGCGGGGACTCCCTTGCTAACAACCTGATGGACAGGCTCCGTGGCTGGCAGGAAAACCACCGGTATCTTTCGGTGATTATCACGAGGTCGCCCGCTCTTGCAGAGATCGCTTCCATATCTGAGGATCTCAGCAGAGTGGCAGACATTGGCGTCGAGGCGCTTGGGTACATTCAAAGCGGGGTAAAGGGAGATGTGGCATTGGAGAAAGAGGCACTTGAGGCAATCGAGAAAGCAAAAGAACCGCGAGGCCAGACGGAGCTGATGATTCTGCCGGCCATTGAGAAACTTGTTGCCCGGGCGCTCGACAACATTCCCACGAAATAGGAGGAAGACCCATGCATTTGCTACACTGGCTGGATATTGCCGTCATCGCTGCCATGTTTCTCCTCACCTTCGGGGTTGCCGCGTACTATTCGCGCAAGGCGGGGGAGAACACAGAGGAGTTCTTTCTGTCGGGCCGGAATCTGCCGTGGTATGTGGCAGGGACAGCAATGGTGGCAACAACATTTGCCGCAGATACACCTCTGGCCGTTACGGAGTTGGTCGCACGCAACGGTATCGCCGGTAACTGGCTCTGGTGGAATATGGCGATCGGCTCGATGCTGACAGTGTTCTTCTTCGCGAAGCTCTGGCGGCGGGCCGGAATCATGACGGATGTCGAGCTTGTTGAACTGCGCTATTCGGGCAAGGTGGCAGCTGTCCTTCGTGGGTTGCGTGCGGTGTATCTCGGGCTGTTCATGAATGCCATCGTATTGGCGTGGGTGCATGCTGCTCTACAATCAATCTTCCAGGTGGTGCTGCCAGGACTTGATTCGTTTCTTCTTGTGGTAATCGTGGCCGCGCTTGTTGCAGTGTATGCTGCGGCGTCAGGGTTGGTCGGCACATCACGGACGGATGCCCTGCAGTTCGTCATTGCGATGATTGGCTGTATTGTCCTTGCCGTGATCGTCGTTCAGTTGCCGGAGGTTGGTGGGGCGGCGAATTTCAAGAATATCCTGTCTGTGGAGGTTCTCAGCTTCGTGCCGAGAATTGGTGATGCGGGTGCAACGGGCATGGCGGCCGGTGTGCTTGCGCTGACAGTGGGATCGTTTGCGGCGTATGTCGGGCTACAGTGGTGGTCAAGCTGGTATCCGGGTGCAGACCCCGGGGGTGGCGGGTACATTGCACAACGCATGATGGCTGCCAAGGATGAGAGGCACAGCCTCTTTGCCACACTCTGGTTTACCGTTGCGCACTACACGGTCCGGCCCTGGCCTTGGATCCTCGTGGCACTTGCTGCACTGGTAGTCCTGCCACGGGCGAAGAGTGTTGATGTTCTCAAGACGGAGAACCCACCCTTGTTTGCGCAGGTGGAAGAAGCATATGCCAACAAAGCGCTCCTCTCCTCGGCCGATCCCGCGTATCATTCGGCAGAGTTCCTTCACTTCTATGAAAAATACGAGAACACCGTAGCGCCGCGTCTACTCTTTCCCAAAATGATGCTAAAATTTCTCCCGCCCGGTCTGCTTGGTCTGCTCATCGCGGTCTTCCTTGCGGCGTACATGTCAACCATCTCAGCGCAACTGAATTGGGGGACATCGTACATTATTAATGACTTCTACCGGCGGTTCATCAGGAAATCTGCACCGGACAAACACTACGTATTCATTTCCCGGATTGCCATTGCAGTGCTTCTCATCTTTTCCCTTCTTATTGCGAGATACGTGCTTACAAGCATAGCGGGGGCATGGGAGTTTATTATTAACGCAAGCGCAGGGATGGGGGCTGTCCTTATTCTGCGCTGGTTCTGGTGGCGGATCAATGCCTGGACAGAGATCGCTGCACTTGTCACGCCGCTGATCATTTATCCGCTTGCTCTTGCTTATGGCCTGCAGTCGCCGATCACGCTCTACCCCACAGTGCTTGGAACGACCATCGTGTGGCTTATCGTGACCTTTCTTACCAAGCCGGTTGACCGGAAAGTGCTCCATACATTCTATCGGCGAGTCCATCCTGGTGGGATTGGCTGGAAGATGATCGCGGCAGAGCTGCCGGATGTGAAAAGCGACAGTGGGTTCGGGCGACTTGCGGTGGGTTGGGTGAGCGGTGTTGTTGTCGTCTACATGGCACTGTTTGGGATGGGAAAACTCCTTCTCGGTGACTATGGAATGGGGCTGCTGTTTGTTGTCATTGGCATTGTGGCAGTTATTGTTATGTCGAAATCAATCTCCGGGGAGAAGCCGGATGTGCCTGTAAGGCTAAGAAAATGATCCACTGGTTTTTTCGTTCAACTGCCGTCGCTTTCTGCTTGTGATAAGGCCAGCCTTGAGCAACGGTTAGTCTGATTGCAATGCATGACGCAAACTCTTATCTTGAGCCAGCAACAACGCTGGCCTCGCTGGTCGGAGTGTTTTTTCCCGCCAGCTTCTGAATCCCAAATCGAACCTTACATGAGCACCCACGTTGATTCCCGTGCACAGGTCAGCCCCAAGGCGCACCTTGGCGTGAATGTATCCATCGGCCCATTCACTGTAGTTGAAGAGGAGGCTGTCATCGGTGACGGCACGACCGTTGCATCCAACGCCCTCATCGCGACAGGAGCCCGCATTGGCAACGAGTGCAGAATTCACCATGGCGCGATCGTTGGGCATGCGCCGCAGGATTTGAAGTACGCGGGCGAAAAGACGACATGTGAAGTCGGTGATCGCACGGTGGTACGTGAGTATGCGACGCTGCACCGTGGTACGGGAGGAAATGGACGGACCGTCATTGGGTCTGACAACTATCTGATGGGGTACGTCCACATTGCACACGACTGCGTTCTCGGGCATCACATCATCATGTCCAACGCTGCGATGCTCGCGGGCCACTGTCATGTGGCAGACTATGCGATCATCGGCGGTATTACGCCGGTGCACCAGTTTGTACACATCGGTGCTCACACCATGATTGGCGGCGGGTTGCGAGTGCCGAAGGATGTTCCCCCCTATATTCTCGCCGGAAAGGAACCGCTCGTGTTCCAGGGACTGAACTCCGTCGGTCTTCGGCGAAGAGGTTTCTCTCCGGAAGCCATTGCGGCTTTGGAAAAAACATATCAGTGGATCTACAATTCGAAGCTGAACGTCTCTCAGGCCGTTGCAAAGATCAAAGAAGACGCATTACTCATAGCGTTCCCGGAAGTGCAGAACGTTCTCGCGTTCATCGCCAACAGTAAGAGAGGCATTCTTGGTGGTCCACGACTCTCAGCATAGTGAGGATTGAATGGTTTCCATCTGGCGATTCATAAACAGCGGTGTCAGGTCAGGCGCGTTCAACATGGAATGCGATGAGAAGCTCGCGCTGGAGTTGCTTGCAGGTAACGGTGTACCAACGCTGCGCCTCTACCAATGGGAGCCTTGGTCGATTTCCCTCGGATATAACCAGAATGCCGCAGATATCGACTCCCGGAAGTGCGATCAGGACGGGATCGATATTGTGCGTCGCCCGACGGGTGGGCGGGCAATTCTCCACGCGCAGGAGTTGACCTACTCTATTGTTATGCGAGCAGGCCGTTCGGGTGTGCTGCAAGTTTACAACGATATCAGTAGAGCACTGGTGAGAGGACTGGAAATGTTTGGTGTCGATGTTACGCTTCAGAGACTGCAACCGAACTTTGCCGAAGCGTACAGGCATGCCTCCAGTATACCTTGCTTTACGAGCTCCGCACGTTATGAGATTGAGTACGAGGGCCGCAAGCTGGTCGGCAGCGCGCAACGCCGGTATAGTGACGGCGAGCAGGATGTTATTCTCCAGCATGGCTCAATCCTCTGCGGACCCGGGCATCAACGACTCGCAGACTACCTGGCGCTGGATGATGCGGCGACGAAGAAGCGAATCAGCGACGAGCTTCGAACCAAGACAGCAGACCTGGCCTCCCTCAGCGGAACGGAGCTTGACCTTGACAGTCTTGCTTTGTGCATCCGGAGAGGATTTGAAGAGGAATGGGACATTACACTCACCGAATTCACAGAATCCGAAATCAATCACGACATGCGCAATGACGAAATCATCCACACGCGTTAAGTCGGCCACCCGGCCGAGGGTTGTTACGACGAAGACAGTCATGACGATGAAGAAGACGGGCGAGAAGATTGCCATGCTCACCGGTTATGATTTTCTTGTTGCCAAGTACCTCGATCAAGTGGGAACCGACATCATTCTTGTCGGTGACTCCCTGGCCAATGTTGTGCAGGGGCACGAGACGACACTTCCCGTAACGGTGGACGACATGATTTACCACGCCAAGGCAGTCAAGCGCGCGGTAAGGAATGCATTGATCGTGGTGGATATGCCATTCATGTCATATCAGAACAGCGTTGATGAAGCGGTGCGGAACTGCGGACGGGTGATGAAGGAGGTGGGTGTTGGAGCAGTGAAGCTAGAGGGTGGAGCGTATATCGCCGATATCGTCAGGCATCTCGTCAGGATTGGCATTCCGGTGATGGGTCATCTGGGACTGACGCCGCAGGCCATCAACAAATTTGGCACGTACGAAGTGCGTGCCCAGGACAAGGAAGAAGCAGCGCAGTTGTTGCGCGATGCGAAGGTACTTGCAGATGCAGGAGTGTTTGCCATCGTACTGGAAAAAATACCCGCTTCCCTGGCGAAGAAAGTCACAGGATCCATTTCCGTACCGACGATCGGCATTGGTGCAGGTCCGCACTGCGATGGGCAGGTGTTGGTCGTGTATGATATGCTCGGGTTGACTGAAGAATTCAAACCGCGGTTCGTTCGAAGGTATGCGGAGCTCGCGCAAACGATGCGGAGTGCCTTCACACAATATATCGACGATGTCAAAGAGCAGCGCTTCCCCACGATGAAAGAGAGTTACTGACGATGTCTCCGGAATCTCCTGCACCACTCAACATCCTCATCTCTAACGACGACGGCATCGATGCGCCGGGCATTTTTGCGCTGGTGCAGGAGATCAAGAAGATCGCCAACGTCACGGTGGTTGCGCCGGACAAACAGCAGAGCGCTGTGGGTCATGCAATCACGGTGAACTATCCCCTCAGGGCGGTACCATTCCGGAAAAACAACGAGGTGTTTGGCTACGCAGTGGAGGGCACACCCGCCGACGCGGTGAAACTGGGGGTCCGTTTTCTGATGAAATCCAAACCCGACATGATCATCTCGGGCATCAATCATGGTTCCAATACGGCAATCAACATCATCTACTCCGGTACTGTGTCGGCAGCAACAGAGGGAACGGTCCTGGGCATTCCTTCCATTGCAGTCTCGCTGACGACGTATCAAGAACCGGACTTTTCCTATGCCGCAAAGTTTGCAGTCAAGCTTGCGCTTCTTGTTGCGAGGCACGGCCTTCCGGAAGGGACACTGCTGAATGTTAACGTGCCCGCGGTTCCCGAGCATGAGATCAAGGGAATCATGTTGACGAAGCAAGGGAAGTCCTCATGGGATGATACGTTTGACGTACGTCGTGACCCTGCCAACAGAGAATATTTCTGGTTGACGGGCAAGATGAACGTTACTGATACCGAGCTCGACGCGGACCAGGTAGCAATAAGGAACAACTATGTATCTGTCACCCCTATCCACTATGACCTGACCGACCGGGCAATGCTGGAGCGAATGAAGAGTTGGCATATTGATCAGCTTCGATGACGGCGATTCATCAATTGGAAAACACAGAAGCCCATCCCGACTCGGGATGGGCTTCTGTCGTGAAAGGAAACCAACGTGCGCTACTCTTCCCCGTCCTTCTTTGGCGGTGTACTGAGGACCTTGATGAAGAAGTAGACGGCGAATCCCGTTACGATTCCCATTGTCGCGATCATCGTGAAAATGGCTGCTGCAGTCATGTAAGCCTCCCTTCCAATTTTCTCTTTCTATACGCGAGATATACCAGATAACTGATGCCGAGGAACGCCGCGCTGAGGAGGATTCGAGCTCCTTCAATATAAGCGAGGCGCTCTTCGAGGGTGGCTTTTTGGAGAGGGTCAGTTGCGGCCGCGATTTGTTCACGCAATCCAGAATTGAAAAGCTGACGGATAATGGAGCCATTATCCAGTGCCCAACCCTGACCATTCATTAGGCTTGAGAGTGCCCCCGTCCAGTCGCCATTTAGGGGAGAGAACACTGACCCGATGAAGACACAAAGGAGAAACACCGGGGTAATGTACTTGATCACGAACTTATAGAAGTCGGGTACTTTCATGTCTGCGCCAGTGGTCAGTTCCTTCCATCCCTTGTCAATTCCAAAAACCCAGGCGAACAGGATGGACTCGGCGAGTGCAAAAATGACGAGGGACACGGTGCCGGCCCAGTAGTCATACTCATCGAAGACGCCGTAGTTGAAGAGGAACACCGTCGGCAGGCCGAGGACGAGCACGATCAATCCAAACGACCAGGCCGACTTCTTTCTTCCCCACCTAAACTCATCTTCCATGAAGCCCATCCATGGTGTACCCATGGCGAGAGAGGAAGTGATACCCGCGAAGAAGAGGAGCCCGAACCAGAAAACTCCGGCCAGCGTTGCGAGGAACGGCCCCCAGTTCTCGAATAGAAATGGCATGGTCTGGAATGCCATCCCGAATCCGGCGTTCTCTTTAACCCAATCCAAGCCGAGGTATCCAGCCGCAATCGGAATGACGATCAGACTCCCAAGCACCACCTCCACGAATTCATTCATCCACCCAGCCGACATGGCATTCAGCGCAACATCATCCTTTGCGTTGACATAAGCCGCATAGCAATGGATCGTCCCCATACCGACTGAGAGCGTGAAGAAGATCTGTCCAGCGGCTGCGAGCCAGACCTTTGGATTCCAGAGAGAGTCGAATTGTGGGTCCCACAGGAAGTTGATGCCCGCCCAGGCATTTGCATCGGGGTGTGCTTCGGAGGCGCCTGAGGTGCCGAGCATGAGTCCTCGTATCGCGAGAAAGATTCCGAACAGGATGAGGAGGGGCATCCCGATCTTGGCGGTTCTTTCCACGCCACCACTAAGTCCGCGCGAGAGAATCCACGTGTTCAACAACAAACACAGGATGTAAAATATGACTGCTTCGTAGGGAATGCCGGTTGTGGTGACATTGATGTCGACATACTGCCGGAAAAAATCAGCGACCTGAATCTGCGTCATTCCATCGAAAGTCCGTCCGATCGAGTGCATCACGTACGACATCGTCCATGATTCGATGTAGCAGTAGTATGCTGCGACAGCGAGGTTCGTCCAGATGCCAAACACCCCGAAGTATTTGAACCACCGCGCCTTGGACATGGAATCCAGAATGTAAGGGGTGGAGTGGTTACCAGATTTTCCTCCAAATCGTCCCATTGACCATTCAATCCAAAGAAGAGGAATCCCCATAAGGAGAAATGAAACGAGGTAGGGAATGATGAAAGCACCTCCCCCATTGTTGATAGCTTGGACAGGAAACCGAAGAAAATTTCCCAAGCCGACGGCATTGCCAGCCATGGCGAGGACCAACCCTACGCGCGATCCCCAGGCTTCTCTCGATGAAGACATAGGCTCCTTTCTTTTAGTGTTGTACCGTACGAAGAGTCATTGCCCTTGTGAAGAAATCATGTGCGACGTCATCAGAAGTTAAAAAACGGAGTAACCGTTGGTAAGAAAGACAAGGACGGAATCGAGAGATGGTGTCGAGGAGTGCACATCCTCCTGATGCTGAACAAGATATGATGCCCGACTCTCTGTGGTATGGAGATGAGCTATATGAGAATGAGTATAGCAAAAAAAGGGTAGATGTCAAAGCGAGAAGTTGGCGCATGGGGTGATTCGTTGACTTTGAGGGGAGGCTTGAATACATTGAAAACCCAAACAGCGTTTTCACTTGATCATTACGAATCATGAAGAAGATTGGTGTGTTCACCAGCGGAGGGGATGCTCCGGGAATGAATGCATGTGTCCGGGCCGTCGTGCGAAGCGGCATTTATAATGGTTGCGAGGTTGTGGGCATCCAGTATGGGTACGAGGGGATGATCCAGGGCAGGTTTGTGGATCTCCAGGCGCGTTCGGTCTCCAACATCATTCAGCGCGGGGGAACGATTCTTCGAACAGCACGTTCCGAGCACTTCCGGACAAGCGAGGGGCGCTCTGAGGCAGCCAAGCATTTGCGCGACGCGGGCATTGAGGGTTTGGTGGCAATTGGTGGAGATGGTACCTTTCAGGGAGCGGTGAAACTGAGTGAAGAGCATGCCATTGCAATCGTGGGTGTTCCGGGAACCATAGATAATGACCTGTATGGGACGGACTATACCATCGGGTATGACACGGCCGTCAATACCGCGATGGAGGCCATTGACAAGATCCGTGATACTGCCGCATCACATGATCGATTGTTCTATGTGGAGGTGATGGGCCGCGACACAGGGTTCATCGCCCTTGACGTCGGCATCTCGAGCGGTTCGGAGCACATAGCGATTCCAGAAGCGCATACAAACATCCAGGAATTGAAGGAAGAGCTTGAATCATTTAAGCGACTCAAGTCGAGTGCCATAATTATCGTGGCAGAAGGTGAGAAAGAGGGTGGGGCGTTTAGCCTTGCAGAGAAAATCAAGGACGCTGCGGGATATGATTACAGAGTATGCGTTCTTGGACATATCCAGCGTGGAGGAAGTCCGACGGCGAGAGATAGACTACTGGCAAGTCGGTTGGGGGTTGCTGCCGTGGAGTCGCTAATTGAAGGGCAAACCGGCGTAATGGTGGGAGAAATTCACGGGAAGATATCGTTTACGCCGTTGAAAGAAACGTGGACGAATCGCAAGACCATCGACAAGGGGTTGTGGAAGCTTGCAGCGATTCTCTCGACGTAGAGCTTGACTCTTATACCCAGGTCTCGTATATTTATACCCACCTTCAATGGGTCCGCGCAACAAACTGCAAGGAAAAAGTTAGAAACCCCAATTAGTTCTTGACTTCGCAGCGTTTCTTTGCTATATTTAAAGCCCGCCAATACAACGGCGTGTTGCGCTTAAGAGTGTTGTTCTTTGAAAATTAGTGTGCATAGCCATTAGTCAATCTTAGCAAGAGTTAAACCTTGGCTAAGTATCTTGCAACATGCAAGGAATGACGCCAAGCATCAAACTAGACGTTTGAAAGTTTGAATAGAACTTACAACGGAGAGTTTGATCCTGGCTCAGGACGAACGCTGGCGGCGTGCTTAACACATGCAAGTCTTACGAGAAAGGGGTAGCAATATCCCGAGTAAAGTGGCGCACGGGTGAGTAACACGTAGGCAATCTGCCTTTAGGACGGGGATAATCCAGCGAAAGTTGGACTAATACCCGATGATGCAGCGGCACCGCATGGTGACAGTTGTTAAATCCCGTAAGGGGCCTATTGACGAGCCTGCGTCTGATTAGCTAGTTGGTGAGGTAACGGCCCACCAAGGCTACGATCAGTAGCTGGTCTGAGAGGATGATCAGCCACACTGGAACTGAGACACGGTCCAGACTCCTACGGGAGGCAGCAGTGAGGAATATTGGGCAATGCCCGGAAGGGTGACCCAGCAACGCCGCGTGGAGGATGAATGCCGTAAGGTTGTAAACTCCTGTTAGAGGGGAAGAAAAATCT
>JAERML010000340.1 GCA_016844425.1 Bacteroidota bacterium | reverse complement strand
GCGGAAGGTGCAACTTCACCAACATTATTGCCGATCATGAGCATTTCCTTTCCGAGAATCCTCACTTCTGCAAATCGGCACTCGCACGCTACACTCCCGACGATTTCATAGCGCTCGTTCAGAAACACGGCATTTCCTATCACGAAAAGAAACTTGGCCAGTTGTTTTGTGACCAGAGCTCCCGCCAGATCATCTCCATGCTGGAAAAAGAATGTGCCGATGCAGGCGCGGACATTATTGTGGGATGTCAAATCTCCGATGTCAAGAAGGAGCAGCGGTTTCTTGTTACGACAAACAAAGGAGTGTTCGAGTCTGACTCGCTCGTGATCGCCACGGGCGGACTCTCGATACCTCCGCTGGGCGCTACAGACTTCGGATACCGGCTTGCGAAACAGTTCGGACTGAACATCACGCACACCAAGCCCGGACTCGTTCCGCTCACCTTCAAGAAAGACGATGTGTCATTTTTCGGCGAGCTCAGCGGTGTTTCGACTGACGCAATCGTCTCCTGCAACGGACATTCATTCCGGGAAAACATCCTCTTCACTCATCGTGGCCTCAGCGGACCATCAGTTCTCCAGATCTCTTCCTACTGGAATCGCGGAGATACGATTTCCATCAATCTCTCTCCGGATGTCGATCTCCTCGAATACCTCAAGGGGAAACATCAGTCAGTCGCCGAATTCGCGACGGTGCTCTCCGGCGTTCTTCCAAATCGTCTGGCGAAGGAGTGGTGCAGCCGATACGTTCCGTCCAAGCCGATCCTTCATTATTCATTCAAAGAGCTTGAATCGATTGCGGGTCGGCTTCATGATTGGAAGCTTGTCCCTCAAGGCACGGAAGGCTACGCAAAGGCTGAAGTCACGTGCGGCGGAGTGGACACGAACGAGCTTTCATCCAAGACGATGGAGGCAAAGAAAGTCCCCGGACTGTTCGTCATCGGTGAGGTCGTTGACGTGACCGGACATTTGGGCGGATACAATTTCCAGTGGGCGTGGGCATCGGGATTTGTGGCGGGACAGGTTGTATGAAGACTGGTTCTGGTTCTTGATATTCCGCGGCGGAATGGCTATATTGATGCGGCGAAAAAAACAAGGGGTGGTAGCTCAGTCCCGCCAAAGAGCGGCGGGATTTCAGTCGCACAAAACGCTCCTTCAATTTGGTTAGGTAATTCATCCGGGGTGGTAGCTCAGTTTGGTTAGAGCGCCTGCCTGTCACGCAGGAGGCCGCGGGTTCGAGTCCCGTCCGCCCCGCAGAAAAGCC
This sequence comes from Bacteroidota bacterium, assembly GCA_016844425.1. Next base: position 3,371 of record JAERML010000340.1, on the reverse strand, counting down.
CGTCAGAAACGACGGGCTTTGTGCTTATTAGACAGACCTACATCATCCAAAGTCAGTCCGATTTGCTTGTTCCAGGCCAGCTCCGTTAGGAGCTGCACGTTTATAGACTCCGACATGCCAAACACAACTCGGAACCCCGCGGTGTTATTGTTCTCCGACACTTCCCTATCACCCTCCGGCTTTTCTTAATGTATCAAGCGCAGCTTTGAAGTACCTGTTCTTGTCAACATCGATGCCATCCGATAAGAACAAAAACGTTTGCAAATGCTCCTCTGGCGAAAGAATTTTGCCCACCTCCTTCATGATCGTCTCACGGTCGAACCAATATGCCTTCGAGAGGATCTTCTTGCGTTCCTCGCGCCCAATTTCTTCATGGTTCTTTCTCATATCATTCGCAATCTTGATGACTTGTGCCTCGTATGCCGGACCGGATGCATTCCGGACGGCGGAGAACATCAGATGCCGCACGAATGTCCGTTCCTTCCCGCTACGCACCGCAGCATCGAAGTGCAGGTTCGCATCATCGATTGATTGATCGCCATGTCCGGGGTAGAGTATCCAGAAACCGTACATGGCGTTGGCAAAAACGTTAGTCGAATCCAACTGCAGGGCAGTACGGAAATTGTTCTCGACGTTCACACCCCGATTCCCTTCTTTGAAGAGAAGGTAGGTCGCATAGCCAATATGCGCTTGAACCGTTGCCGTGTACTCTCTCCTCTTTGTATCCACGGCAAGATGGAGCACCGGCGCGAGCTTCTCGACGATCTCGGTAAACGTCTGTTCCTTCTGACCTGGAGGAATCCGCACATTCCGCAGCCACTCCATGGCCAGATCAACCTGTGCCTCGCGGGAATCGGGATCCAACTCAACAGCGTGCGACACACTTTCCCATGCCCTGCTGTAAAGACCCGATATTGCCAATTGCCGTGCCTCAGCCCTCAGATCCGCTGCTTTATTGGACAATGTTCACGACCTCGCGAACGCCGAGGATAAGCGAAATCACGGCGGCGACGATACCGATCCACTTCAGGATTCCCGCAAGTGTTGTTTTTTTCCGTTTGGTTGTCATTTGATCTTCTTTCTTAATATGAGTTGCTCCGAGGCCAGATCCGTAGGAGCTAAACGTTTGTAGACTCCGACATCCCACAACACAATTCGGAACACCGTAGGTGTTCCTGCCGGACAGGCAGGGGTTCAACTCCTACGGATTCGGGATGTCTTTGGCGTATTGTTCTTCCAATATTGCCAATCACATGGGGCACCACGAGCCCGACCTATGAAGAGCGCCAGGCGGGAATACGTCTCGGGAGTTCCTCATCACCCAATTCTTGGCAAAGGTGCTTGAGGCGCTCCCGCGCCCCGCACCATTCCAGGTCCTCAAGCTTCTCGTCAAGCGGAACATCCTTACGGAGCGTTGCCAATCGACGGAAGAGGAGAGCATCGTCACGATGGTTTTCCAGATTCTCCGAGAGATATTGGGCCCGTCCAACTTTGAGTCCCCACTGTTGAGGGCCTTGTGGGATCGATTCCAAATGCTTGAAGCGTGCAAGAACAACAGAAGCCGATTTTGCCCCCCAGCCCTTTATGCCCGGGTATCCGTCGGCGGTGTCACCGACCAGCGCCAGCCAGTCCGGTATTGACTCCGGGCTCACACCGAATTTTTGCACGACGCCTTCCTCGTCGTACACAATATCGCGACGCCGATCCCAACACACAACCTTTTTGCCCCGCACCGACTGGGCCAGGTCTTTATCTGGAGAACATATCACAACTTGTTCGACGCCTTTCGCATCCCTGAAGCGCGCCGCGGCAGTTGCGAGGGCATCGTCCGCCTCGAACTCCACCATGGGCCACACCACAATGCCTAGAGCGGAGACGGCTTCTTCCGCCAGACGGAACTGCGCCAGAAGATCCGGGTCGATCCCCTCCCCGGTTTTGTAACCCAGGAAGAGTTTGTTGCGGAACGACTCGATGACATGGTCAAACGCGCACCCAACATGTGTAGTGCCGGGCTTGGCAAGAAGCGCAACCAGGCTCCTGAGAAGGCCAACGGTGGCGCCGACCTCGCGGCCATCAGGCGATTTCCTTTTGGGTGCACCGAAGTAGTTGCGGAAGAGTTCGTACGTGCCATCGATGAGATGGATATTCAAGTTATGACGGGACATGCGGCACTCCTGTCATGGCTAAAGCCGGGTGGTGTGTAGTGGTGATTCAACCCGAACCTGAAGGTTGGGGTTATGTGGGCACGACCTAGAGGTTGGGGTTATGAGGTTCCCCTCGTGAACTGAACTGCTCCGATCCTAACTCCACTCTCCATGCTGGCAGGCACGTTGTCATCACTGGTTAACCCCACCATTTATGGTGGGATTCACAAAGAAACGAAAAGTCGGCTTTAGCCATGACGTAACACGTGGCTCTCCCCTCAGGGCTAAAGCCCGGTGTGGTGTTGTGGTGGCTCAACCCCAACCTCATACTTCGTTTCGCCAGCCCTCACTTCTCCTTATGCCCTCCCGCATCTGCACCGAAGTACGTCTCGATCGCCGCAGGATCAGCCCCGACCGTACTTGTTACATCGTCCGGGATTTTGTGGTACACAGACTTCAGATGCCGGAGATACACAAGCACGGCGTGACGGTCTTCTTGAATACGCTCCCCACGGCATATCGCGATAGTGTGCAACCCGGCCTTCAGGCAACAAGCCTGTCCGCAGAACACGTTTCACCTCTTCATCAGTCCGCCGGGCGAGACCGGTTTCCTTGTCCGGCGTCAGGTTTCTTGACGTGAATGTGCCGTAACTCTGAAAGACGGTCCTGAACCCGCCCGCGAGAAACTCATCCCAGTTGGGACCTTGGTCTCCAACCGGCGTGTGGCATCCGCCGCAATCGTAGACTCTCACGATATACTTGCCGCGCTCGGCCAATGCACGCTCGACCGGATCGGTGATATTGTCAAGAGACGGACCCGCCGTCGCAATCGGGTTGCTGAACTCCTCGGGAGGCACGAGCGTAAACGGGGGAATGAAATAGAGAAACGCGAGGAACGCAACAACGACCAGAACACCGAGCACGATTCCCACCCACTTGAGTATCTTCTTCATGGCTGCACCTCCTTTGAAGTCTGATGCGAACGAGCGGCGTTCACCGAGACTGTTTTCTCGCGTGTGGTCCCCGCGTTCCCTGAAAAGGCGCGAAGCGGAATATCTTCCTTCAGGATGAGAGCTCTGAATTTCCCCCACATGTATGAGAAGAAGTTCGGCGATTTCGGGAGTGGGATCTTGTTGTATATGGGGGGAAGAGTCCGAAGATAAGCAATCATGGCGTTCAGGTCCTCTCCCTTCAGATGCGCAAACGACGGCCACGGCATGGGGTACG
>JAERML010000140.1 GCA_016844425.1 Bacteroidota bacterium | reverse complement strand
CAGTCGACTGATTGCCCTTTCATTCAAAACGGTGACCTTGACCTTTGCTTTTTTGCCAACTGCAACTGCTCGCCTGGCGAGTGAGTCGGGATAAATCTCATTTCCCGGCGCGTTCTCCAGGTCGCGAGCAAGGACAGTACCGGCACAGACAATTTCTGCCAGCTTCAGCCCTGACGCGATCTGTCCCACTTGCGCGGTGCGGCTGGAGACGACGGCAACCTGTGTGAGGTTGGTGCTTTTCTTTTCTTGAGTAAGATACTTGTCGAATCTATACTGGCTGAGAATTGCTCCTTCGCCTAACGCGGTCCCAACCACTTCCCAGCTCTTGATGTCGGAACTCGAATCAAGATTAATCTCGGGCGCGATGAGCGCCAACGATTTTGCTTTCGCTCCACGGGTGGCCTTTGTCGCTGCTGCTGCTGCTCTTCGGAGTTTCTCCCGGGTAATTGCACCCTGTTTTCCCAATCCGACAAGAAGAAGCCTCTTCGCTTTCAGATTATCAGGGTACAGAAGAAGCGTTTCCAGTTCTTTTGCTGCAAACGTGGCTGCATCGAGAGCGGGAGTGATTCCTTTAACTGTCTTTCTCAGCTCTTTGATCTGTCTCTTGAAGGCGGTTACGTCTTCCCAAAGAAAGCAGGTAATGACGTCCGCTTTTGCGGTGGGGAGTGTGCCAAGTCTGGCGTTGAGAGTGATCGTCATGAATGTATGGTCACGTGTTATGCTTGTTGCGTTTTTCCATGAAAGGAGAGCGTCGTATCGAGGTATTTGTGCGCGGCCTGCAACACCTGCTGCCGGATGGTGGTGAGCGACACATCGTAGAGTCGTGCACCCGCTGCGTTCTTGTGTCCATTCCCGCCGAATTCCTTTGCCAGCTCGTTGATGGGGATGTTTCCCTTCGAGCGGAAGCTGATCTTGACGCCGTTTTGAAGCTCAAGGAACAGAATGCCCGCAACAACGCCTTCAACACTCATCGGATACGTGGTGAAATTGTCAGTATCCTCCTCCTTGGTCCCGGTTCGCCTGAGCATTTCCTGTGTAATCGCAATGTGGGCAAGTCTACCGTCGTAGAGAGTCTCCAGGCTTTCGAGCGTTGCGCCCAGGAGCTTGATCCTGCCTGCAGACCATTGCTCGTAAACATGCTGGTAAATATCTACAGGATCGGCGCCGCACTCGATCAGGTGTGCGCAGATGTGAAAGATCTCCGGATCGACGCGCGGGTACCTGAAGGAACCAGTGTCCGTCATGATCGCAGAGTAGAGTCCCCGGGCGATGGAAGTCGGGAGCGACGGACCGTTCAGTTGCACGAGGAGCCGGTACATGATCTCGCCTGTGGAGGTCGCATCCGCATCGATCACGTAGTGCTGGGCAAACGGGGCAGGGTCGAGATGATGGTCGATACAGATTCTGATGGCCGTGCTTTTCATGACATGCGGCTCCATCGTCCGGAGCCGGTCGGGATGGTTGGTATCCATCACGACGATGACATCGGCGCGGGCGATGGTGGATGCATCACGGGCCTCATCGAACTTCAGGATGCGCTTGTCGGGATCAAGAAAGCGGTAGACCTGTGGCGTCTGGCTGTAGTTGATGATACTGACCTCTCTGCCATGGCCCAACAGCCATTCGGCGAGAGCCATTTCCGAACCCAAACCGTCCCCATCCGGGTTGACGTGCGTGGTAAGAACGAATTTTCCGTACTGCTTGAACAGCGGAAGAACCGCTTCTATTGCTGATTCCATTCACGTTCTGAGTGTCTGATTGAACTGACACCAATATAGTAATTTGATGGAGAACAAAAAAGGGAGGCTGAAATACCTCGCGCGGAGCAAACAGGAGTGTCTATCTCAAAAAAATGAATCTCTTCGTATCCACAAAGTGTCCTGCCGTGAGACGGTAATAGTAGACTCCGCTCGCAAAGTCTCCGGCTTCAAAGAGGAGTCTGTGGGTGCCGGCCTCAAGGTCAGTATCAAGGAGTCTTGTCACTTCACGGCCAAGCGCGTTGAAGACAATGAGTGAGACGAATGCCGAATGAGGCAATTGGAATTCAACGGTCGTTGTTGGATTGAAGGGGTTGGGGTAATTCTGATGGAGAACAAACTCACCGGGAATCTGATGGTCTGCCTCATATATTTCGTTGATAATGCCGTATTGAACCCCGTCAATAATCGCGCCGCGCAAACCAAAGAAATCACCAACCTCAGCTTGCACAGTACTCACGCCAATGCTATCGACCACCGTCCTCAGGATGTACATGCTAGTGTGTCGTGACTGCTCGAGGAACCGCCAGGTGTTGAGGGTTCTACCGAACATGTCAGCCATGCCGTAGTCAAGCACGATGACGTCGACAGTGTCTCCGAGAACCGCAGCCGTTGCGACAGTATCGCCGGTCCTTCCCGCAAAATCATAGATCACCCGTTCGGCGTTCGCATAGTCGAACCACTGAAAGACTCGTGTTCCCTCTTGTCTGAGCAACCCGCCAAAACCGCCCGAGAGGGTAACGTACGTTCTTCCGTTTGACAAGACGGTATCACCGATGACCATTGTGGTTACGTAGGAATTTGGCCATGCGGAATATTGCCAGAGGTTTCCTGCGTGAAGGGGATAGAGTCCCTGTGCCTCGGCTTTGGCAATGATGAACAGAGTGAGCGCAATAACCAGTGACGTAGCCATTTCAGATGTTCCTCCAGTTGAATGAAGTCACGTCCGAAAACGCAGAAACCCCCACACATGTGGAGGTTTCTGATTTTCAATGAGCTGGTCTGAGTTCCGGCCAGGAAGCCGAAAATGGATTCAAGATGCTATTGTATCACCCACGTCTCGTCTCCATCCAATAGCTTTTGCAAATCTCCCTCACCTTTCTTTGCTTTTGCACGAGCGATCTGGTTCTGTGTCTGCTCTTCGTAGACCACCCGGTCGGTGGCAAGAAAGACACCCATGGCGCGAGGCAACTCCGGGTTGTGGATCATGTTGGCAAGTATGAATGCGAGCGTGGAATCCTTCTCGTTGTGGACAAGGAGATCGCTGACGGAATACTTTCCTTCGGTGGTGTTGACCACTTCGGGTGTAAAACCGTTCAGCCTGATTCCTTTCTCCTTCTGCTTGCCAAAGACCAACGGCTTGCCATGTTCGAGGTAAACCACGGTGTCATCCCGTGAGTCCTTCTCCGTGAACGCAAAGAACGCGCCATCATTGAACACGTTGCAGTTTTGATAGATCTCCATAAAGGCAGTCCCTTTGTGGTGTTCCGCCCTCCGGACCATCTCCTGGAGGTGCTTGGGATCCCGATCCATGGTTCGTGCAACCAATGTCGCACCTGAACCAAGCGCGAGCGAAACGGGGATGAACGGGTTGTCGATCACTCCATACGGCGTTGATTTTGTTACCTGCCCCAGAAGCGAAGTGGGGGAGAACTGTCCCTTGGTGAGGCCATAAATCTGGTTGTTGAACATCAACACCTTGATGTTCAGATTCCTGCGAAGCATGTGGATCATGTGGTTGCCGCCGATGCTCAATCCATCGCCGTCGCCGGTTGCCACCCAAACCTGCAGGTCTGGATTGGCGATTTTCACGCCTGAGGCGATGGCTGGTGCACGTCCGTGAATACCGTGGATGCCAAAAGTATCCATGTAGTAAGGGAACCGGCTTGAGCAGCCAATTCCGGAGATCATCACATAATTCTCTTTCTTGTGAGTAAACTCCGGCAGCACGCGCTGCACCTGGGCAAGAATGGAGTAGTCACCGCAGCCCGGACACCACCGCACATCCTGGTCCGACTGAAAATCCTTGATCGTCAGCTTCACCGGAACAGTCGGTTGTTTCTCGAGTGTCTCAGGCATTGTTGCCTCCTAGAATGGAATCAATCTTCTGTTCTATTTCTTCTGAACGGAGCGGGAGTCCCTTAATCACGTTGAACCCGACTGCCGGGACGAGGTACTTGGCGCGCAACAGCTTGATCAATTGGCCATTGTTGATTTCCGGGACAAGAATGTTCTTGAATTTGTAGAGTATCTCGCCGAGGTTGTGTGGGAATGGGTTCAAGTATTTTATGTGGACGTGTGAAACGGATTGTCCCTTTGCACGCACTGCGGTCACTGCGCTCTTGATAGAGCCATATGTGCTCCCCCAGCCAATCACAAGCAGGTCGCCTTCCTTGTCTCCTTCGATTTCCTGCAGAGGGATATCGTCCGCGATCCGTTCAATTTTTGCTGCACGCATTTTGATCATGAAATCGTGGTTGTCAGGATCGTAGCTGATATTGCCGGTGATATGCTCCTTCTCCAGGCCGCCGATGCGATGTTCAAGGCCGGGTGTCCCCGGAATTGCCCACGGTCGTGACAACGTCCGCTCGTCGCGTGCGTACGGCTGAAATGATGCCGGGTCTTTGGCGAACTCCACGGGGATCGGTGGGAGTTCCTCCGCCTTGGGTATGATCCATGGCTCTGCACCGTTGGCAACGTAGCCATCCGTCAAACAGATCACGGGTGTCATGAACTTCACGGCAATCCTTGCCGCCTCGTATGCTGCACTGAAACAATCCGATGGGGTTGATGCCGCGAGAACGCAGAGCGGCGCTTCACCATTTCTGCCCTGCACGGCCTGCAACAAGTCTGCTTGTTCCGTCTTGGTGGGCAGCCCGGTGCTTGGCCCGCCCCGCTGAACGTCGATGATGACGAGTGGAAGCTCAAGCATGAGGGCAAGCCCCATCGCTTCGGTCTTGAGTGCCATCCCGGGGCCACTCGTGGTCGTGACACCCAATGCTCCAGCGTACGATGCGCCGATGGCAGAGCAGATGGCGGCAATCTCATCCTCGGCCTGGAAGGTCTTTACGTCGTACTCTTTCAGCTTCGCAAGCTCGTGCAAGATATCGCTGGCCGGGGTGATGG
>JAERML010000139.1 GCA_016844425.1 Bacteroidota bacterium | reverse complement strand
ACCACCACGTCGTTAAGATTTCACACTCAATCAAGCGCCCTATTCAGGCATTTCAATTCATTAAGAGACACGGAATTGTTTTAGAGTCCTCCCACCGGCTCTATCCCTAATCTCACAGAGACTATCGTGGTCCATTTATGATTCGCAGCGCCGATCAGACATCTCCCGAACAGTACCCGCTTTACGATCTCTGCATCATTGGGTCCGGCCCCGCAGGCATGACCATATGCAACGAGCTTTCCGACACGAACCTCAGAATCTGCGTTCTTGAAAGTGGCAACAGAGCCAAGTCAAGCTTCGCCGACGACCTTCGTGTCGTGGAAAGCGACGGACTCAGCATAGCAGAAGATTCGCTGGAGCGGATGGTCGGCGGCACTTCGCAAACGTGGTTCGGTCTATCAGCTCCGCTCGATCCAATTGACTTCTCGCCCCGGCCCTTCCCTCATCATATTGGTTGGCCAATTTCCAGAGCCGATCTCGATCCTTGGTACGAACGAGCTAAGCGATTCAACTTTCCGCCCTTGAGTCATTTTCACCCGGATATCTTCTCTGACGCCGGGGATACTGGAAAATCCCGATTCCACTGGAAAAACTGCGAGGAGAAAGTATTCCTGCTGCCGACTTACCCCTTGCGCTTTGGAACGGAGTACCAGCACGCATATCAGCAATCCCCGAACATTGACCTCATCACTGACGCAACAGTCACGAGGCTTGCGTCGGAAGCCGCTTCCGGCACGATTAGATCTCACGTGACCGTGGCCGCATGCAAGACTCCAAAGGGCATGGAAGTCAGCATCAGAGCGAAGGTCTTCGTGCTCGCCGCTGGTACAATTGAGAATGCGCGTATCTTGCTCAATTCAACAAGCACCTCCCCGAACGGTCTCGGCAACGAGCACGACCAAGTGGGAAGATATCTAATGAATCATCCGAAGGTGTGGGCCGGCCGCGTGAGCCTCAATGCGCCGATTAAGGAATTGAGGAACTACGCCTGGCGACTCTATCCCGACGGCGCCGGCTACGTGGGAGTGCGATTGCGTGAAGAGGTGCAAACCAGGTTGGGCTTGTTGAACTGCTACGTCCAGGTCACGCCGCATTTTCCATGGACTAATAGACAAGAGACGGCATCATTCCGCAGTTTGTTTGCCGTCCTTTGGCGGACCGAGTTGACGACATGGATTCGTGATTTGGCGAAGCATAATATCAGCGGAGTTGCAAGAAAGTGGCATCTGGTACGTCGGGCGATATGGGCTGCAGTGCGGGACTCTCCCGGGCTGCTTCGGCTGATCCTGATTCGTGCATTAAGAGGACGCCATCCCCTCACGCCGACAGTCGGGTTCTTCAATTATATCGAAATGGAACCAAATCCAGAAAACCGGGTCACTTTGGGAAAAGAAAGGGATGCCTTCGGTGTTCGTGTCCCACACGTCAGGCATGTGCGTAGTGACCGCGATATGAAATCACTGTTTGCGTTGCATGAATTCCTCGCGCAAGAGTTTGCCGGTTTCGGAATGGGCGGAAGCCTGTGCAGCACTTTTGCGGACATTGAATCCAACGTGACCGTTGACGCATTTCATTATCTCGGCACCACTCGCATGGGCAGCGATCCGAAGACTTCGGTTGTGAATTCCGACCTGCGTGTGCATTCGGTGAGGAACCTCTATGTCGCTGGAGGTGCCGTGTTTCCGACGAGTGGGTGCGCCAATCCGACAATGACAATTGTTGCGCTGTCGATCCGCTTGGCGGATCATCTTCGGCGTTATCCGTTCGATTAATAGCGACCTGCTGGTAAGCCGAATTGAGCACAGACGAAACTCATGCCCGGGAAATAAATTTTGACAAAAGGAGGTAACATGCGAGTGGAACGCAAACGAAAAGACGTTTCAACCATTTTTCGATTGGCCTTTGTGCTTGGCTGGATAGCTGTACTGACCGTCTCTGTGGCAACTGCGCAGAAAGGCGACGTATGGGAGAAGGAAGAGGCGTACTGGCGCTATGTGAAGACAGGTGAGGTCGATAGGTACATCGGCTTATGGCATGAAGACTTCGTGGGCTGGCCGTGTAGCACACTTCAACCATCCCGCAAAGCCAATATTGGAAATTGGGTGCGTGAGATTCGGGACAAAGACATCAAGGTCACGTATGAGTTGCGGCGTGAAGCTCTTCAGTACTTCGGTGACGTGGCGGTCGTCCACTATGCGACACCCCTCGTCTACGAGTATCCGGATGGAAAGATTACTGGTGAGGGCGAACTCCTGAAGTTCACACACACCTGGATGAAAGTCAAAGGAGAATGGCAAATCATCGGAGGAATGTGTGCAGAGTTGAAGCCCACGGAGCGATAGGGAGGTTCGCGTAGCACCTAATCAATTGGGAGGTGTTCAACCATGACCTCTAGCGACAAGGAACTCCTCGTTGCGTTCGAGTTGCACGCGGTCGAACGAATTCGAGCTGTCCTCGACGCCGGGCTCGACCCTCGATCTCCGGTGCGAGGCAAATCTCCGATTAATTGGTTGACGGAGATGTACACACGATCAGACAGATTTCCCGAGTGTGTCCGACTGCTACTCGATCGAGGAGCCGTGCTCGACGATCCGGTGGTCGCGCCTGTTCTCCTGGACGATGCGGATGCGCTTGCGGCAGCAATCAGAGCCAATCCCTCACTCATCGCACATCGGATAACAATGGTCTCGTCGTTTACTCCACTGGTCGGAGCGTCGCTGCTTCACGTGGCCGCCGAGTATGGGAACGTGAATGCCGCCCGCGTCCTCATCGAGATGGGTGCCGATGTTGACGCGAAGGCAGCGGTCGACGAATTCGGACTGAACGGTCACACTCCTCTCTTCCACACCGTCAACTCAAACGGCAACCGTGCGGTTTCAATCCTCCGGCTATTGCTGAACGCCGGTGCAAAAAGCGATGTTCGTCTTCACGGCATCACTTGGGGCAAAGGGTTCGAATGGGATACGACGTGCTTCGACGTAACACCTATTTCGTATGCCCAATTGGGGCTCCTGCCGCAAATGCACCGACTTGACCGGGACATTTACGCCAACATAAGAAGTTTGCTTGAAGCCTCGGGTCGAACCGTTCCTCCGCTGGACAATGTGCCAAACCGATATTTGAAACCGAAGCCGAGTCCTTAACCGGCCCGCCCGCCACAAAGACGGCGAGCAGCTCGATATCGCAACAACATTCAAGAGAAAGGACACTCCATGACGGAAAACGCGAAGGCTGAACAAAAGCCAGCCGGAAAACACTCCGAACATATGGGACAGACAAGGGTTGTGGTATTCACGCTCCTCCTGGCAATTCTCTCTGGTATAGCACTTGGCACTTTGCTCGCAATCCTCCCGAGCATGGATCAACAACCAGATTCTCCTGGAAGCACTGGCAACCAAGGCCTCCTCCTTGCAACAACCACGGGTGTGATGTTTCTGGCAGGTATCATTGGCGGCTGCTTGTACAATCTCAGAGGCCTTATCAAACACTCCGTGGATGATGACTATCAAAACCGATACGGCCTCTCCTACTACTTGCGCCCCGCATCGGGAGGAATTAGTGGCGTCATCGTTTTCTTTCTGTTGCTGGGTGGGGCAATGACGTTGAATGTTGGCAACTCAAACGCTAACGCGTCGTGGACCACGCTTCTTGGACGAATGCCATATCTTGCCTTCTCCTTGCTGGCTGGATACGGATCGAACGAGTTCATGGCAAAGCTCAAGGATTTGGCCGAGTCTCTCTTCGCATTGAAGAAAAAGGACTGACGGACCTGGGAAAAAATGCAGTCGTATAACAGTCTACGTTCCATCTCTCAAACACCAAAGCCCGTCCACTTCTGAGGTGAATGGGCTTTGCGTTAGATCTCATGGCAGGCTTCGACTTCGCTCAGCCTGACGACGATAAAATCAGGTCACTCTTTCGGCAACTGGACTGCCGCGTAGTTCGTCACTCCGTTCGAGAACTTCAGTCTGAGAAGGATCGAATCGCCGGGCTTGTGGGATTCGATGATTTTCTTTAGATCGCCAGCGGAACTCACCTGCTTTCTGTCTGCTTCCAAAATGATTGCGTTCTTCCCGATGTTGCGATTGAAGGCTTCGCTGTATGGCTTCACTTCAGTAACGAGGGCACCACCATCGACTGACTGCTTCTCCTTCTCTTCCGGCGTCAATGAACGCACACTCATTCCGAGACTTTCGAAGCTGGTCACTTTCGGACTTTCCTGGTCCCCATTTTCATCAGGCTCTCTCCTGTCCGAAGCCTTCACGGTCGGAGTCTCTTCATCACGTGCGCGGAGCGTGACCTTCTTCTCAATCGTCTTTCCGTCACGGAAGATCTTGAGTGTCACGACATCGCCCGGATGACGCGTGGCGACATAGCTTTGCAATTCGTTTGCAGCATTGACTTCTTTCGCATCAACCGAGAGAATAACGTCCTTCTCCTTTACACCAGCCTCTTCTCCGGCTCCGCCTTTCACAAGGCTTCCGACCAACACGCCTTGCGCCTTCGAAAGTCCGAGTGCATCCGCCATCGTCTGATCAATTCCGCTGATCTGCACCCCGATGTACCCACGACGCACTTTGCCTCCCTTGATCAGGTCCGTCACAACGGTCTTCAACAGGTTGACTGGCACTGCAAACCCATAGCCCTGGTATCGCTGGTTCGTTGTTGCGATTGCACTGTTGATCCCGATAACTTCTCCACTAAGATTCACGAGTGCGCCACCGCTGTTGCCCGGATTGATTGCAGCATCCGTCTGAATGAAATCCTCGATGCCGTAGTTGTCGGCCGTCCTGATGACGCCAATGCCTCCGCGGCCAATTGCGCTGATGATTCCTGCAGTTACCGTTGAGGTCAATCCAAGTGGATTCCCGATTGCCAACACCCACTCACCAACCTGCACGTTCTCGGAATTC
>JAERML010000138.1:3266-9025 GCA_016844425.1 Bacteroidota bacterium | reverse complement strand
CGTCAGAAGTCCAACCGACAGTGTCACATTCTCAACATCATACTGACGCATCGACCGGTCGTCACGCGTAGAGGTCGAAATGCTGAAGGATGCCGTGTGTTTCGCCATGTACGTGAAATCATGGGTGGACTGGAAGTAGAAGCGGAGCGTTCCGTCGTCCACAGCATTCAACGCATCCCGGATTTGCAGTCCATTGCTGTTGGCAAAACTTGCGAACCCAATTGTCACGTTGGGAATCTCGGTTCGCGAGTTAGTAACTGACCGCCATGTTGAAATTGGTGAAGGTTGTTGTTGCGACCCTGGTTTTGCTGGTGTTGTCTTGAAGCCGTTCGAACCCGAGGACGGCAAAAACCTGATTATCTACAAGTCTTATCCGGTCGGAGATATTGAAGCCTTGAATGTCCTTTCTGAGGAAGGTCTGTCCGAAGGAGTTGTAGTCGCTCCCGCGGAAAAGATACAGGAACTTGAAGCCGTTGTCAAAGTAATTGAGACCCAACGAGACCTCGTAGGAGAGAGTGGAGAGACGGTCGAATCCCAACGGCTTGAGGTTGTCGTTAACGGTAATGAAGTCGCCGAGAATATCCCTTAGGCCCTTTATTCTGGATGCTTCCTTCGGGTACACCGTGTCGATGTATGCGTCGGTGAAGTTGCCGCTGGAGATATCACTGTTGAATGCGCTAAACGCGCCCTGCCCCGTCAGCTCGATCCGCTTTTCGTCAAGCTTCACACTAAAGTCCGTTCCTACAACAAGGTTTTCCTGCGGGCGCGTGCCGTATGCAATCGAAGTGATGTCGTCTTTCGACTTAAGCCAGGTAAATCCAAACTGCCAGGTCTCCCACGTGGCATCGTTCAGAGGGGCATACGCGGCCTGCGGATCGCGAACCTGTTCTTGGCCAAGGCTGTCGATGGGAATAGACTTCAGCAGCAAGCCATCCACAGCGCGGTTGGTCTTGCCAAGTGCAAGGTCAACGTTGAACAATCCAAGACGGACGGACGAGGTAAGGCCCCGCACCCGCTTTCCGCTCAACACGAGATTGGGAAAGGAGGGATAGCTGTCGCCGTACCCCACACGGATCCAAGGGGATTCAAGCCCTGCGAAGTAGCGGTTCTGGGGTTGCACTGAGTTTTTCTCGTCGGACGTAACAAACAGATTGGAAGTGAATCGGTATTCGCCAGAAGTCGCATGGAACTGCACTCCGCCACGGTTATACCACGTTCCTGCCGAGCCAATCTGCTCATGACGTGACTCCAGTTGGACCGAAACGCCATACCGGATCGGATATCCTTGATCCTGCAACTCGAGCGTCTGGCCCTCGCCCGTGACTGAAAAACTGAGGCTGGCACTCCGATGCAGATTGCCTTCGCGGTTGAAAAGCCGGACGGTCACCCGATGTAAACCAGGTGCAAGGCTCACCGAAAGGTTCTCCGGTGCATACACAATCATGTCATCCGCGAATACCGCGTCTGTGGTGATGTCGATACCATCCATCAGGATCTGTGTTGCACGTCGTACAACAATGGAATCGGCGCGCAGGAGAGAGACGGCAACTACAAGTTGTTCAGAGGAAACACGAGCAGACGGTTCAGGACTGAGAAACACGACCTGTGCATCCGCTGTTTCCTCGGCGCGCACCGGAATCTGCAAAGTCTTTCCGGGAGGTGTGGAGAACGGATCGGCGTTTTCGCTCAGGGGGTAGGATTCAAGAAGACCAGAACGGTTGGCGAGGACAATATAGTAGTCGATAAACGGCTCAACTACTTCGCGCCCCGGGATGGTGACGGTTGCGACATTTCCCACCACATCCATCTCGATGTGAGTGTAATCGCTCGCTCCAAACGAACGATACAGAAGATACACCCGTTCGATTGCTTCACCTTGCAGAAGTTCGGCCCTGACCGTCAAGGGACTTTTCGCAGTTGTCTGTGACGGGACAATGGAACTGACCTTGGTGCTGATCTGGGCATAGACGGTAAAGCCAATGAGGACGAGGGAACAAAACGGAAGAATCGCGCGTCTGCGATAACGGATGAAGCGCATCCGCGCGAAATCGTGAATGTACATTGGGCAGGGGAGTTCAGTTGAACAAATGTCTATCAACAACAAAGGGCCCTCGGCGACTTCGTCACAGGGCCCCTATGTTTAGAACATGCTACCAGCGTCAACAGAAACGGCGCTCATGCCATTGCGTCCGGCGTGTATCTGAAATTATTCCTTGTAGTCAATGATGAGACGTTTGGAATTCCCCTGGCTGTTACGCAACTCGAACTCGAGTCGGTTATCCTGCTCCGTTATCCGTGCCGCGTTCTCGGCGGCTGCCCGTTCCGCGGGGGTCGACGGCCGGGTCGAGATCGTCCCGTCGGGATTCGAAATACCTGTGAAGCCCGCGTTCACATCAACAAAGTTGGACGAGATGTTGTTCGTCAAACGGACCAGCCCTTCGGTCACAACGAGAGTGTCCGATGTGTTAATAGTTAGAGAACCACCTGTTCCGCGGATCGAAGCGACGGATGTCGGTGAAGAAAACCGGAACTCTTCATTAGCGCGCTGTTTCTGCACGTTAAAGCCCACAACGCCCTTCTGAATATTCACCGACTTGGAAAATGCGCTGCCACTAACGGTGCCCGTCACCGTCAGCTCAGTCTTTTCACGCACCCGTACAAGGCTGTTGTCCTTAAACTTGATAATCGCAACAGATTGCACGCCAGTCTTTACCTTATCTCCAGAAGCCAGCGTTTCTCCGCGTTTGGCCTTTTGCCAGTCTTTCCCAATCTCCTTACGTGTGACGTCCAGAATCACCTTACTGACGAGCGCAACGGTGGGTTCGGCAGGGGGAAGTGCCAGGGCGGCCGTCGGGACAAGCAGTCCGGAGGCAAATGCCACGAGTAGAATATGTGTGATTGTTTTCATATGGTCCCCTCATTTGTCATGCTATTGGAGTTCCGCAGTGGTTACTGCTTCCGGATCCATGCGGAACCTGTTCAACAGGTTCATAAGTTCTCCAATGGATACCGCCGTACCGTTCAAGCGGATAGAGCCCGATGGTGCCAGCCCTTGCGCCCGGATTTGGTCGAATAGCGATTGATACTGGGGGAGCGCACGTTCAAGTTCATCCAGCAACGAAGACAAAGACAAGCCACCACTTCCTGCCACAACAAAAGACCGGAGCTCGCTTTTGAGAGCGGCCACAGTGCCTCCCGACGTGCCCACAAGTCCTTCCACAAACCACACGTAGGTCTTACCCGGCTCCAGGATTCGGGCTCCACTGCTGGGATACTGGAACGACTTTGCCTGAACGGTGGCAGAAAGGTGCGGGATGCCGGAAGCTGCTTCCTCCAGTGAGTTCTGTCCGGGGAGTTTCTCGAATACTGAAATTCGTGATGATGGCCCATCGTATTGCCACTGGAACAAAGGGAGAGGATTGACAAACGAATCCCCGTCCATTGGCGAGAGGAGCTGGACCGTGGATGGGTTTGATATAACGATTTGGAAGGTCGTTCCAGAGGTACTCGTCGAATCTCGAACCGTGACGGCGAAACTGTACACGCCCGCCGGGAGCGTGCCCGAGGGAAGAGCCGTCTCTTCCAAGCGTCGCTTGGACACTTGGTCAACTGTGTGAGTCACCAAGGGGATGGTCCGTCCAAGATCGAGGTTTGTGACGGTACGCGTGCCCATGACAGGGAAAGGCTCGGTTACGAGGAGTACTACGCTACGTGTTTCATCGGGGAACATGAAACTCGCATTAATCTCCATTGTTGCTGAACGAGTACTCCCATCTAGAACCCTGATGTTTACGGTAAAAAGCCACTTTGGTGTCGTTGAATTGACAAAATCAACATCCGAAATGGACAGAGTATTCACGGGGGCAGTTTGGGTTTGTACGTCAAAAACGGGCTGTCCAAATCCCACCGTGGTAAGGCAGAGAAACAGAATCAGAAAGGCTGGAACAAAAGCGTTGGGGAGCGCTCGTGAATGAGAGTTGAGTGTCATACATCCCCCTTCGTTGTTCAATGACAGCGGGTAAAATCCCCGTATTCCCGCCGATTCGCGTTCAAAGTATAACGAATCGCAAACACTATTGCAAACAAAAGGGGGGCTGGGGAGACCTACGTCACACGAAGCGTGTGTTCGGGGTCAGCTTGTGGGGCGGGAGGTTAAAAGCGTCAGAAATTCACAATATCATTATAGACAACAAATGCCATGAACGTCAGGAGAAGGACGATGCCCGCTTTCTGAAGTCCCATTTTGATTTTCACTGGAATCTCCCGACGAAAGATCCCCTCGTAGATCAGAAACACTAAGTGTCCCCCATCCAATGCGGGAAACGGGAGGATGTTCAAAACAGCCAGACTGATACTCAACAGAGCCATGAATCCCAGATAGCTGACAATTCCGAGCTCAGCAGTCTGTGTGGCCATCTGGGCAATCTTGAT
Organism: Bacteroidota bacterium; assembly: GCA_016844425.1. The sequence goes on along the minus strand of JAERML010000138.1, from coordinate 4,594 downwards.
CGGGCCGCCGACATTTTTGCTAAACTCCACCTTACCACTAACCATCTGCCAGATTTGTTGAACGGAAAGACCTGTAACCTTGATAATATCTCTGACGCCTTCCGGAAACGCCTCAAGGATGGAATATTGCACTCTTGTCATCGGTCCCGTATATCGGGCCTCCAACGAAATCCCGATCCGGCCATCGTCAGTAGGTACGGTTGTCCCTTTGAGCAACACCGTGCCCCGACGCCATTCCACTTCAAGAGGTTTCCCAGCGCTTGCCTTTACAAGATCAACCACTTTCTGATTGTACTTGATTGGAGTACCGTTCAATGAGACAAGAACATCCAACGGTTTCAGGCCAAGCAGGTCTGCCGGCTTGCCCGGCTCCACCGTGTTGATGATGACTTCTGTATTGATCGGGATGATGCCGAATGAGATTTCCGTCGGCTCCGGAATCGCTGCGCGGGGGATTTCAAGCATTATCTCCCTGCCTTCGCGGAGAACATCGATGACAACGTCACTGCCACTTGTCTCAAGATAGATGGAGGTATAGATACCATCCCAGTGAGTGACCGGTTCTCCATTAATCCTGAGAATTCGATCGCCCGCCTTCAGACCACCAGTAGCTGCCGGACTTCCTTCCGCGACATATCCAATCTCAGTCGTTTCACGAATAATTTTCCCCTGCGCGTAGTTGATTCCCCAAAAGATGACAATCGCGAGAAGAATGTTCATGATGACTCCCGCAGAGATCACTACCATCCGTTGCCAGATGGGTTTGGCACGGAATTCCCACGGCTCTGGTGTTGTGCCGATAAACCCGGTGTCGAAGCTCTCGTCAATCATGCCGGAGATCTTGACATAGCCCCCAATAGGAAATGCCGCCACGCGGTAGTCCGTATTCCCCTGCAGATCAACATTCTCAGGGAGCTTCCAGAAGCTGAATCCTGTTACCCTGTTGTAACCGAACAGGCGGTGCCCCATCCCCAGCGCAAAGACTTCAGCACGCATGCCGCACATTTTTGCAGCAATGAAATGTCCGAACTCATGGACGAAAACCAGAACCCCGAGAGTCAGGACAAAATAAAACAATGTGTCGAGGAATTGCATTAATATCCCTATTGAGTAAGCGAGACTTGATGCATTACATGTTCACGCGACGTTCTGTCAGCGAGAATGATATCATCGAGCGTGCATTGGTGGTTCCGCGTGTGGTTGGCAAGCGCATCCTCGATTACGGAAGGAATCTGATTGAACGGCAGCCGTTCTTCCAGGAAGAGTTGCACCGCCACCTCGTTGGCCGCATTCATCACCGCCGGTGCGGTACCCCCCAACGCCAGCGC
>JAERML010000138.1:0-3247 GCA_016844425.1 Bacteroidota bacterium | reverse complement strand
GGAACTTTTCACGATCGGGTTCCAGAAACGTCATCTGCCCCACAGTTCCGAAATCGAGCTTCTGGAAAGATCTTCCCGGTCGCTCCGGGTACATCAGCGCATACTGGATCGGGAGCTTCATGTCGGGCATGCCGAGCTGGGCCTTGACGGATCCATCAGCAAATTCCACCATCGAGTGGATGATCGACTGTGGATGGATAACAACCGCGATCTTCTCCGGCGGCAACCCAAAGAGCCAGAACGCCTCGATCACTTCTAACCCTTTGTTCATGAGCGTTGCCGAGTCGATCGTGATCTTGTTCCCCATTTTCCAAGTGGGGTGGTTCAACGCCTGTTCTACAGAGACGTCCCGGAATTGTTCATGTGTGAAGTGCAGAAAGGGTCCTCCTGACGCGGTCAAAATCAGCCGCTCGACAGTGTCGAGTTGCTCACCACGTAAACACTGCAGAATCGCACTGTGCTCGCTGTCGATGGGTATGAGTTGCACACCGTGCTCGCGGACTTTTCTCATCACCAACTCACCTGCCACCACAAGGGTTTCCTTGTTGGCCAGGGCGATGTCCTTTCCCGCCTCAATTGCCTTGAGCGTGGGTTTCAGTCCCGCAAAACCCACAAGGGAACTGATCACCAAATCCACATCGTCTCTGCGAACGACCTCATTCATTCCCTCCTCTCCCACGAGGATTTCCGTTGCACTCCCTATGGTCTTCCGCAGCACAGCTGCGTTCCGTTCCTCGAGGACAACAACCCCCCGCGGCTGGAAGTGACGGACCTGTTCCCGCAAAAGGTCAATATTCCGGTGGGCCGTCAGGTAGGTTACCTTCAGCGCATCCGGAAAACTGGCGATCACTTCGAGACTGCTCCGGCCGATAGATCCTGTGGAACCGAGGATGGCAATGTGTTTGGGCTGCTTCACGAACTCTCTGGCTGTGCGGAGATACTCCGGATCAAGGTACGCAAAACACGAGTGTTTCGCAAGGTAACAAACGGACGGTCCATGACGTAGGCACTCTCATAATGATTTCGTTCACCGAATTGCCTATATTTTCTTCAGAGACAACAGCCGAAGGAATTGTTCACTGCAATCCAATGTCATGATCATGTTTCGCCTCGCAAGTGTCGCAGCGCTTCTCGTGTTTGCATTGGGAAGCGTGTATCCTCAAACCCCGGATGCTGCTGTGAAGTTTCGTCTGGCACAGAGCTACGAGCAGGCGGGGAACTTCGAGGATGCTGCGACACTCTACAAAGAGTTGCTGGCAAAGGATCAGTCGAATTTCGTGTATGTCGACGCACTCCGGCGCGTCTACATGCAGTTGAAGCGATATGACGATACCATTATTCTCCTGAAGAACCGTCTTGCTGCTGTCCCAGGTGACGCGAACACGCGCGCGGTCCTTGGAGGTGTTTACTATAAGGCTGGCAACGAGAAAGAGGCCGATGCCGAATGGAATGCCACCATCGCATCAGAGCCGGCCAACCCGAATATCTACCGGATTGTTGCCAATATTATGATTGAGAACCGGCTACTCGACAAGACGGCGGAGGTGTACCGGAAGGCGCGTATTGCCTGCAGCGATCCCAATCTCTTCACCATCGATCTTGCCCAGCTCCTTGCCGTCTCCATGGACTACACTGGTGCAACAACGGAATTTCTGCGCTGGCTGAAACAGAATCCCACACAGCTTTCGTTTGTACAGAGTCGCATGGCGACCTTCACGGGGAAGGAAGAGGGACGAATAGCAGCTCTGGATGCAGTGCATGCGGAAATTGCGCGGGAGGAGAACCCGCGTCTTTACGAACTTCTCGGGTGGCTTCATCTTGAAGGGAAGAACTTTGCGGATGCTCTTGAAGCCTATAAAACGCTTGACAGAATAACGAACGCCCGCGGTGGACAGATCTATGCCTTTGCGGAAAGGGCTTTCAAAGAGAAGGCGTTTGCCGTGGCTGCGCGTGCTTACAAAGAAGCCATCGATATGCCCATTGCCCCACAGCGACTTCCGTACGCCAAGTACGGGTACGCATGTTCCCTTAAGGAGCTAACAGCGCTTGCAGATACGCTGGCGACATTTCCTTCCGGTGGAAGCGAACAACAGTCGAACCGATATCCAGTAACGGAATCCCGCCCGCAGTACTCGGGTGCCATCGGATATTTTCAGGAGATCATCAAGGAGTATCCTCGCTCGGAGTTCTCAGCCAGGTCGTACTTCCAAATCGGAATGATTCAATTCGAGAAGTACTTTGACCTCGACGGCGCCCTCGCTTCGTTTCAACACGTGGAGGAGGAACTGCCTGGCCTTGCGGTGGTCCAACATGATGTGACGTTGACAATCGGTGAGGTGTTAACCGCGAAGGGCGATACGGCTCAGGCGGCGGCCCGGTTCGCGCGGGTATTGAACACGCCCACAGCTACGCCCGATCAGACAGATGAAGCCAGCTACCGGATTGCTGAGTTGGAATATTTCGGTGGACGGTTTCAGGATGCGATCAGGCGTCTCGGTGAAATCACACTGAATCTCAAAGCAGATTATGCGAACGACGCGCTGCAGCTTCTCACATTCCTTCAGGAGAACACCACGACGGCCGAGCTTGCGCTTCGCGAGTTTGCGCGGGCTGATTTTCTCGCCCGGCAGCGCAAGAACACGGAGGCCATTCCACTGTTCCTACAGATCATCGACCGGTACCCCCAGGCGTTGCTGGTGGATGATGCGCTGATGAAGATGGCGTCGTTGCAGGCGCAGGCGCGCATATTCACCGATGCGATCGACTCGTATGGACGGTTGCTCTCACAATTCAAAGAAAGCAGCATCGCGCTGGACAGAGCGCAGTTCAACATCGGAGAGATCTACCAGTTCGGCATGAATGACATTCCCAATGCGATGAAGGCGTACGAGCAACTGCTGTCGGGTTTCCCGCAGTCGATTCATGCGACAACAGCGAGAAAGAGGATCAGGGAGTTGAGGGGAGACTCGTTGTAGGGACGCGTCACGTGGGAAGTGTTCAGCGTACCCCAAACACTATTCACATTCATAACGGCATTGCACGGAGACAGTATATGCAGAGGTTCACGCTCGCGGTGTTCCTGGTTCTCGCCCCAACAATCCTTTTTGCACAGTCGATTGACACCAAGGAGTTCACGTTGAATAACGGGCTGAAAGTGGTGATGGTGGAAGACCATACCGTCCCCAGCGTCTGTTTTGCACTTGCCTTCCGTGTCGGCAGCCGGAACGAACGACCGGGCATTACGGGG
>JAERML010000137.1:555-5482 GCA_016844425.1 Bacteroidota bacterium | reverse complement strand
GGCAAGGAGTATTTCGGGAGGAATGTGGTTGTTGCTACAGGATACTATGATAATCCCAACTGGCTTGATGTGCCGGGGGAATCGCTTTCCAAGGTCGCGCACCACTATGACGAGGCGTATAAGTACTATGGCTGCGATGTGGCGGTGGTTGGTGGGAGGAACTCGGCGGTGGAGGCGGCGCTGGATCTCTTCCGTCACGGGGCTCGTGTGACGCTGATCCATCGGGGCGAGAAGCTAAGCGAAGGAGTGAAGTACTGGATACTCCCGGACATTGAGAATAGAATCAAGGGCGGACAAATCCGTGCACTGTTCGGCAGTATCGTCCAGGAAGTCACCTCCGGGTCACTCATGGTCAAGACCCCATCGGGGACAGAACAGGTCAAGAACGATTTCGCTTTTGTCCTTATTGGCTTCCATCCTGACACGGGACATTTGCAGAAATTCGGGGTGGAGATTCACCCGGACACGCTTGCGCCTCGTTTCGACGAGAAGACGTTCGAGACCAACATCAAAGGCCTGTTCGTTGCCGGCTCCCTTGTTGCGGGGAAGTTCAACAACAAGATCTTTGTGGAGAACGGAAGGCTCCATGGACCGGTCATCATCTCAGCGATCCGATCGCGTGCCATTGGTTGATTTTCATGGCCGGTTTTTGTAGATTCGTGCACATTTTTCCCGTCAAACCCTCAGTACACTCCACCAGAAAGGAATTGAATGAACGAAGGCAAGATTGTCCAGATTATTGGACCTGTGGTCGATGTTGATTTTTCGGGGGGTGAGTTGCCCGCCATCCTGAACGCCATCAAGATTCCCCGGCTCGGATCCGATGGAAAATCTGAGGATTTGATCGTCGAGGTGCAGCTACACCTGGGAGACAGCCGTGTCCGGTCGGTGGCTATGGACTCCACGGACGGTCTGGCAAGGGGCATGAAGTGTATTGATACCGGTGCCCCGATCTCTGTTCCGGTCGGTCCCGCAGTCCTCGGTCGCCTTATCAACGTTCTTGGGGACGGGATTGATGGTCTCGGCCCGATCATATCTGAAACGCGCTACCCGATTCACCGGCCTGCTCCTTCGTTTGACTCCCTTTCCACCAAGAAAGAGATGTTTGAGACTGGAATCAAAGTGATTGACTTGCTGGAGCCCTACTCCAAAGGTGGCAAGACGGGGTTGTTTGGTGGGGCTGGTGTTGGCAAGACGGTGGTCATTCTCGAACTGATCCATAATATCGCGAAACAGCATGGCGGATTGTCCGTGTTCGGGGGCGTAGGTGAGCGGACACGTGAAGGGAATGATCTGTGGTTGGAAATGAAGGAATCGGGCGTGCTGAATAAGACCGCGCTCGTGTTTGGACAGATGAATGAGCCGCCAGGCGCCCGTCAACGGGTTGCGCTTACTGCTCTCTCGATGGCAGAGTATTTCCGGGATGCTGAGGGTAAGGACGTACTCCTCTTCATCGACAACATCTTCCGTTTTGTGCAGGCCGGGTCTGAAGTGTCTGCCCTTCTTGGACGCATGCCTTCAGCCGTGGGCTACCAGCCGACTCTTGGAAGCGAGATGGGCGAGTTGCAGGAGAGAATCACATCCACCAACAAGGGTTCCATCACATCGGTACAGGCGATCTATGTTCCGGCAGACGACTTGACCGACCCCGCACCGGCAACTACGTTCTCGCACCTCGATGCCACGACGGTATTGAGCCGCCAGATCTCGGAGCTTGGCATCTATCCCGCCGTCGACCCGCTTGACTCAACATCACGCATATTGGAACCGGGCATTGTCGGAGAAGAGCACTACTTCGTCGCCAAGAAGGTGAAAGAGATCCTGCAGGGCTACAAGGACCTCCAGGACATTATCAACATCCTTGGTATGGATGAGCTTTCAGACGAGGACAAGGTAACAGTGGCGCGAGCGCGAAGGATTCAGAAGTTCCTTTCCCAGCCTTTCCATGTAGCGGAGCAGTTCACAAATATTCCCGGCAGGTACGTGAAGTTGGAAGACACAATCCGGAGTTTTAAGGGGATTATCAACGGGGAGTATGACCATCTTCCCGAAAACGCCTTCCTGATGGTTGGCACCATCGAGGATGCTGTCGAGCAAGCCAAGAAGTTGCAGGCTGCATAACAGGACAGGTGAATCGGCATGTACGAGAAAGCATTCAAACTACAGATTGTTACTCCAAACCGGGTGGTGTTTCAGGGAGATGCAGCAAGCCTGAGCGCGCCCGGAGTCCAGGGAGGATTTCAGGTGCTCTACAACCATGCACCGCTCCTCTCCTCGCTGGAGATTGGTGAGCTGCGCGTGAAGGGAGTCGATGGACGTGACTCCGTATATGCAACGAGCGGTGGGTTCGTTGAGGTGAAGGATAATACAGTGGTTGTTCTTGCTGAAACGGCGGAAGCAACATCTGAAATCGACGTGCAGCGGGCAAAGGGCGCGGAACAACGAGCGACGGAGCGGCTCCGATCGAAGAGCGCGGAGATTGACGAGGTGAGAGCGAGGGTTTCTTTGATGCGGGCGCTCAATCGGCTCCGCGTCGCATCGAGAGTATGATTGATGCAAGCCCTGCCCACACGCAGGGCTTGTTTGTTTCTCCAGCGCTGGATTGTGATTCGTTGACATTGTTTCTGCAAAGACCTATATTTTGCTGAAAGTCGTCCCTGAGCACATGTCAGCACGACAGAGCTACATACAGAGCTACATAGTGAGGCTTCTCAGAAAGTTGGAAACATCACTGGTAGAGCACCACCTGCATCTTGAAAGTGAGATGCTCGGAAAGGTCATCTATCGGGTATCCCATGCTGAGAAGATAGAGGAGGGACTCGAAACACTGTATTGCGTTCAGGGGTTTGACCGTTTTGCCCTCCGTTTGTTGTGGTCGTTGGAACGGTTTGGGATTGAGACGAAAGACCTTGCGCCGCAAGTGGAGGCATACGAACTGGCGGAACTCGGCAGGCTCATGAAGGCTGGTCTCAATGGTTCTTCCTTTACCCCATCTGTAACTACCACACCGATCTCAGATAACCAATCAGATGAATTGTACGACGCTCTCCACCGCTATGGACGCTGCATAGAGGATTTGAAACGGAAGTCGAACAACGGCGGGACGTTTTGTGCGATCGACAGGGACGTTCTGTACAGACTTCTGAATGAAGCCGGTCTACTCATTGATGCTGCCCGAAACGCCGGCAAGTGCAACATGCAGGAATTTGCCGCGGTGGCCTCCCGCTTTATTCAGCACGTGATAAACAATCGGCTTTTTCATGATGTCCGCGTCGTACATCTTCTGGATAATGCAAACATCACGCTCCAGACAGTTCTTGATGGCGCCGGTACTGAGGACTACGATTCCCTGCAGCAGACCATTGAGTTGCTGCAGAATCCGCGTACCGTACTGGACTAACTTCACAACCAAGGAAAACAGGAAAGTCCATGCCTAAAGTCTGCGCAGTGATCATGGCGGGTGGTGTCGGAACGCGTTTTTGGCCGAGGAGCAGGGAGAAATCTCCCAAGCAGCTTCTGGAAATCCTTGGAAAAGGAACGATGATTCAGAATACCGTCAAGCGGTTGGACGGAACGATCGACATCCGGGATGTTTTTGTGGTTACCAACCGTGTCCAAAAGGCGTTGGTCCACAAGCAACTCGAGTCCCTGCCTGAGGAGAACATCATTGTGGAGCCTGTGGGAAGAAACACCGCCGCATGCATCGGACTTGCCGCGCTTCACGTGCAAAGGATCGACCCTGCTGCCATCATGGTTGTTCTCCCGGCAGACCATATCATTCAGGACATAGCCGAGTTCAAACGCGTGATCTTCGTTGCGGCAGAAACAGCAGCTGCTTCGGGGAGTCTGTTGACGATCGGGATCAAGCCGACACATCCCGAAACGGGGTACGGGTACATTCAGGTGTTCAACGAAGACGGCGCACACAATCCATACTTTGCAAAAGGTGTCTTCAAGGTAAAGACCTTTGCCGAGAAGCCGAACCTCCAGACCGCGGAGAGGTTCCTCGCAAGTGGGGACTTCCTTTGGAACAGTGGCATGTTTGTCTGGCGTGTAGATGCCATCCTTAGAGAGATAGAGCGCTGCCTTCCGGATCTCCACAACGAGCTCAAGAAAATTGACAAGGCTATCGGGCTATCCAGCTATCAGTCGACGCTCGATCTGGTTTATGGGTTGATTCGCGGAATCTCCATCGACTACGGGGTGATGGAAAAAGCGGAGAAAGTGTACGTGATTCCCGGTGAATTTGGGTGGAGTGATATCGGTTCGTGGGACGAAGTCTACAAGCTTTCGGGGAAGGATGATAGCGGAAATTCCATTACTGGGACTGTCATTCAACGTGATACTACCAACTCCTATGTCTACTCGCCCAACAAGGTGGTGGCGACTATCGGTGTAAGCGACCTGATCATCGTGAATACCGACGATGCACTCTTGGTCTGCAGACGGGGTCAATCCCAGGATGTGAAAGAGGTGTCCGACTATCTCCGGCGCAAGCAAATGAATGAGTTCCTGTAAATGCCAGCACGGTTTTTCACTTCTGCAGCGTTGGTTGTTACGGCTGTCGTTGTTGAAGGGTGTAGTGGTGCGGCGCCGCGATTCACAACAGGTGGAGATACACCTGTGGCCACCACTTCAAAAACTCAGATGCATCAGCTGGCGGGAATCGCATCGTACTATTCCGATGAGTTCCATGGACGGAAGACTTCGAACGGTGAGACTTTCGACATGCATGAGTTGACGGCCGCTCACCGAACCCTCCCATTCGACACTAAGGTCAAGGTGACGAATCTGGAAAACGGCAAGAGCATTGTCGTTCGGATCAATGACCGTGGACCATTCAAGGACAACCGCGTGATCGACGTGTCACTTGAAGCTGCAAAGCAAATTGGCTTGATTGCGAACGGAACCGCTTCCGTTCGTCTGG
>JAERML010000137.1:0-518 GCA_016844425.1 Bacteroidota bacterium | reverse complement strand
CTTGACCCGAGATAGGACGACATGAGTAAAGTGCTTGTCTCAGAAAAAGAGATTCGGGAGCTGATCCACTCAGGCAAGAAGACGCTCCAGATCCCTACGGGGGCTATTGTCACGCCCCTGGCTGCTGAAATTGCGAGTCGCGCGGGAATAACGATCGCTCATTCCTCACCACAGGACGCCTCCAGCGGCGTTTCGAAGAAACCAACGCCACTCGCTCAGTCTGTAACCGAGACAGAACACCGCAAAGTAGTCGCGTTCGGAAGCGACCATGGAGGATACAAGCTAAAAGAGGACTTGAAGAAGTATGCCGAGTCGCTGGGCTATAAAACCTTGGATCTTGGAACAAACAGCGAGGAGTCTTGTGATTACCCTGACTTTGCTTATGCTGTAGCAAGGGCTGTATCGGGAGGAGAGGCTTGGAGGGGCGTTATGATCGATGGCGCCGGGGTTGGGTCATGTGTGGTTGCGAACAAGGTTCCTGGGATCCGCGCCGCCTGCTGCCATAACGAATTTGTTGC
>JAERML010000339.1 GCA_016844425.1 Bacteroidota bacterium | reverse complement strand
TTTGAAGGTGCCTATACGTCTTGCCAAGACCTGAAACTAGAACCTGGAGTCTATGTAATCTGGTGCAAGGACACAAATGGTAGTTGGACTGTTTTGGACCTTGGCGAATCAGCTAACATCCAAGAACGAGTCTGCAACCACGACCGGGCAGATTGTTGGAAACGACATTGCAACGGAACTATCTACTACTCTGCAAGTTATACCCCGGGTCTTACTGAAGACCGCCGAAAGGTAATTGAAGAAGGACTCCGAGAGCTTACAAACCCTCCATGTGGTAAACGGTAGCGAAATCCTCTGATGGTCTCTCTTGATTATGTAGCGAGCTTTCCATCATCATCTCTGCTTAATTGATTTTTGGCTTATGCCCTTCTCTTGTGTTTGATTCCCGTTTTCGATCTGTTTGATGCTTCCATCTGTATTCACATACGCCAGTCTGAAAGAAAGCCTCTCGATGGCCATGCACGCCATTCGGGGGAGCAAGCTGCGCTCTGCATTGACGATTCTCGGTATCGTTGTCGGCATTTTCTCCGTCATCTCCGTAATGACTGCGATGCAGGTGTTGCGTGATAGCATTGAGGAAGGCATATCGGACCTTGGTGCGAACACCTTCCAGATGCAGAAGTTTGTCGGAGGATTCAACACAACCGCAGCGGAACGGCGGAGGATGAGGAACCGAAGGAACATCACGTACGAGCAGGCGCTGCAGGTGCGCGAGAAGATCACTCTTGCCGAGGCGGTCGGCATTGAAGTGTGGACCGGCGGCAAAGTAGTGTTGTGGCAGGGAAAGAAGACGATGCCCAACATCGGCATTGCCGGGGAGAATGTTGAAGGCCTGATTACGAACGATATGACGGTGGAAATCGGGCGCGGGTTGACGTCGCAGGATATCGACATGGCGCGGCGGGTGATTATTCTCGGCAAAACTGTTGTCGATAAACTCTTCCCCCCATCGATATCTCCCATCGGAGAGACGGTCCGGATTGACGGGGTCATGTACGACGTGATCGGTGTGTTTGCCGAGAAGGGGAGTGCGCTGGGGGGACATGAGAACAACTATGCCGCCATCCCCATTACCGCGCATTTTGCAAGGTACGGGAAGTCCGAACGCAGCGTGCACATCATGGTGAAGGCAAAAAGCCGTGAAGTGTTCGACGACTGCGTGGAACAGGCACGGTTCATCCTGCGGACAGCCCGACGCGTTCCACCGGGTGAGGAGGACGACTTCGGCTACTACTCGAATGATTCGCTTATCAAGCAGTTCAACGAGTTCACACTGTATGTACGGCTTGGAATTCTTCTCGTCAGTTCGATTTCCTTGATCGCTGCCGGCGTCGGTATCATGAATATCATGCTCGTGTCGGTGACTGAACGGACGAGAGAAATCGGCATCCGCAAAGCGATAGGCGCGAACCGGAAAGACATCCTCTCGCAGTTCATCATCGAAGCCGTCATCCTCTGTCAGATCGGGGGAATCCTCGGCATTGTTGCCGGCATTGCCGGAGGAAATGTCCTCAGCATATTGATGGAAGTGTCTGTTGTCGTTCCCTGGATGTGGGTTGGGATCGGATTCGCAGCGTGCACTGTGGTCGGACTCATCTTCGGTGTGTATCCAGCGTGGAAGGCGTCCACCCTTGACCCCATCGATGCACTGCGATATGAGTAAGAATCCAAATCTGAAATCCTGAATCTCAAATCTGCAATCATCATTCCCCTTCCTTGCTTTTCCTCCCGTTTCTCCTATCTTCATTTCGAACCATGTCGAAGCCCGGTCTCCGTTTTCTTCTGCTCTTAACTGCTGTCGCATTTCCTCCCGTTTCTCCTATCTTCATTTCGAACCATGTCGAAGCCCGGTCTCCGTTTTCTTCTGCTCTTAACTGCTGTCGCATTTGCGTTCTCACCTCTCCATGCGCAAAAGGATAAGCAGCATCCCAAAAGCCCCGTCTTCAAGGATTACAGGGAAGCAAAGCCCGTCCCGCTGCTGATCGAATCCGATGTTACGTACAGGCTTTGGCAAACGTTTCTCCTCGAACGCCAGGCTAATGCAGGCGATGTGCTTGCTCAACACGAGTTGGGCATTCGATACCTGACAGGTCGGGGAGCCACACCCGACACACTCAAAGGAGCATTCTGGATCCAAAAGGCGGCTGCACAGAACTTGACATCTGCACATTTCAATCTTGGAATACTCTATTATCACGGATGGGGAGTTGGATGGAACCCTTTCAGTGCGTACAGAGAATTCTTCTCTGCTGCAAAGCGCGGGATGGTGGAGGCGGAATATGTGATGGGGCAGTTCCTGACGGACAATCTCGTCGTGCCGAGGAACCTGAATGAAGCATTTCGCTGGGTGAAGCTCGCTGCTGATTCGGGCTACGCTCCGGCAAAGGAAACATTGAAGGAGCTTGAGAAGCACATGCAGCAGGAAGCATCGGACTCTGCAATTGCCGGAAAGGATTCACTGGCGGGAGGATCGGTTGTTCTGCTTGATTTTGGTCCGGACAGCTCGTCGCGCAAGGACCTCACGCTGCTGCGAGACGTTCTTGAAAGCGGAGGAGAAGAGTTGAGAAGAGCTCTCGGCCTGTCTTCAATGTTGGAAGGCACGTTGGAGATGGACTCGACCGAAGTACAGGCTATCCGGCGGACAGCGGACGATGGGAGTCCCGAAGCGCTCACTGTGCTCGGTCGGTGTTATGAAAAGGGATTGTTGATGAAGAAGGACGTCGTGATGGCGGCGGAAATGTACATCCGTGCGATACGTCTCGATTCTCGTGGAGCGTCGGAGTTCCTCTGGAAGCTGTTGCAGGAAGATGCATTTTACAGTCAGATAAAGTCGCGATCCTCAAGCGGTGATGTTCACGCGAATTACGTTTGGGCGACACTCCGGGCGCTTGGATTTGACGGAATCATGCAGGCAAATCAATCATGGATTTCCGATGACCAGGCATTGAAGTTGCTCGAACGGGCTGCAGAGAAAAAGCATCTTGCCTCGATCGTCGAATTGGGGCTGTGTTACTATAGCGGCCGGTGGGTGCAACAGGATGATGAAAAAGCGCTTGAGTTGTGGACGAAGGCTGCAATGCTCGGGAGTCAGGATGCACGGGTTCGGATTGCTATCACGCAGGTGCGTGCGAATGCAACCGGAAAGGAATTGGAGGAGAGTGTCGGCGTGCTTGCCGATGCGACTCACGCGGGCTCAGTGCTTGCACAGGTGGCGCTTGGCTATTGCTATGAGAACGGAATTGGGCTGCCTTTGAAGAGGGCGGAAGCGGCCAGCCTGTACCGGAGCGCCTCGCAGCGTGGCAGTCAGGACGCCTACCGGGCTCTCAAGAAGATGCACGATGCAATGCGACCTCCGGGAAAGGAGTTTACAGTTGAAGAGTGAAAGTCAGGCCTTCTCCACAACCACAGCCGTTCCGTACGCAAGCACCTCAGCAACGCCCGCCATTACATCATTCGCGTCATACCTCATACCGATGACAGCATTCGCGCCCACTTCCTGCGCGTGCCTCAGCATGGTGTCGAATGCTTCCTTGCGGGCACGCTCGCACAATTCCTGCAACAGCGAAATGTTTCCGCC
>JAERML010000136.1 GCA_016844425.1 Bacteroidota bacterium | reverse complement strand
CCCCAATGATCTGACGTACGACCTCCGTAATCCCCGCTGAGGGATCCGCAGTGATCACTCCCATTTGCGCTAACACCTCCCGGTCTGAGTTTGGTATGGTCCCGCCGATCAGGATCTTCAGATGGTGAGCGCCGAACTCCGCGCGGCATGCAAGGAGTTCTTTGACGATAGAGAGATGTGCGCCCGAGAGACAACTGATGCCGAGCAGTTCTGCGTCTTCTTCGACAGCGGCTTTCATGAGGGCGCCCGGAGTGAGGTGGGTGCCTGCAAAGATAACTTCCATCCCGGCATTCCGGCAAGCGAGAGCGATGAGCTTGATGGCGTTCGTGTGGCCATCGAGGCCCGCCTTGCCGAGAACAATCCGTATTGGTCGGCGCGACCTCATTCCCGATCCATTTGTTCCTGCAGCATGCAGATCGAACTTCATGCCATGGCGCCCGTCCGTCGCATCTGCAATGATGGACGTCCATTCACCCACCGTGCCTCCCATCCGTACGAAATCGATGCTTGCCTGCAGGATGTTTGTTCCAGCGCGAGCCGCTCCGACAAGTGCTTCCGCTGCGGAGCCAAATGCCGCCGCATCTCTCGTCTCTCTCCACGCAGCTACGTTCTTGCATCGTTCCTCTTCGAAGCGCTGATCCTGCGAAGTAGCTGGTGCGGGCGCAAGTTGCTCGCTTAAGCCGACCGGTTCGGAGAAGCAATTTACTCCGACGAGAAAGTCCTCGCAAGATTCTATGCGTTGTTGTCGGTCGTACATAGCGGATGTCAACTTGGCGCTGATTATGTCTACAGCGGCTTCGTAGCCCGACGCTCGCACACTTCCTGCAAGCAACCTTGCATCGTCGACTATCGAATCGGTCAGCTCGGCAATAACATCATTCCCGTCGAAGATATCGGGATACTCCGTGATCTTCGTTTCGTGCATGAGGATCTGTTGAGTTCGGAGGCTGAGTGTTTGTTCCATTCTGTCCGGAAGCGCAAGCGCTTCTCTGAAGCCAGGGAGTTGCAGCGCGTTCACGCGTGCATTGGCAGAGAGGAGGACGGGAAGAGCTTCCAGTGCAATTCTGACGATGTTATTCTCAGGCTGTTGTGCGGTGAGCGAAAGAGAACGGACCTGACAACCGGCGCGAAACTGCACATCATGAACCTGATATTCCTCTCTGCACAGGTCCCTCCAGAGCCGCGTGTACGCGCGCATCTTGCAGATCTCAGGGATCAGCTCGATGCCGCTGCCGATAAAGAATGAAATCCTTTTGACCACACGCTCGAACAGGTCTCTGGTGAGTCGGGGCCTGATCGAATCAAGCACCAACATCGCGTTGCCAAACGCATAGCCGATTTCTTCGTGTGGTCGGGCGCCGCTCTCCATATAGTGGTACCCACACACATTGATGGGATTCCAGTGGGGGAGATGTCGAGCTGCGAACGTGATGACGTCTGTGGAGAGGCGGAGAGACGTCGCGGGAGAGAAGATGTTTGTTCCGCGCGCAACGAATTCCTTCAGCAGGTCGTTTTGCACCGTGCCATGAAGTTTCTCCCGGGGAATCCCACGGCGTTCGGAGAGCACGAGATACGCCGCAAGAAGAAAAGGCGCGGTGGCATTGATGGTCATGGATGTGTTCACCGTTCCCAGGTCAATGTCCCGGAACAGTTCCTCGATATCCCCAAGATGCGCAATGCTAACACCGCAACCCCCAACCTCCCCCCGCGCCATTGGTGCATCCGGGTCGTACCCGTTCTGCGTCGGGAGGTCGAACGCCACGGAGAGACCCGTCTGACCATTACCAAGATTCTCAAGGAACCGCCTGTTAGTATCCGCTGCGCTGCCGAATCCGGCATACGTCCGGATAATCCACGGTTGTTTGAAAGAAGATGTCATCCTCTCATCCTCCGCGCAACTGGCTCCCAATAATCGAGATCAAGGACAACGCGATCGTTGTACTCTTCTTTGTTGGTGTTTGGATTTCTCACTTTGATCGCAAACTGCCCTGTTGCTGCAGGGTCTTCGTTCTTTACGACAACCATTCTGAGTCGCAAGACACCCATGGAGGGAGACAAATCAGCCTTCTGCAGGACATCCGTAAATGAGTAGAGCGTGTCTCCTTGATACACAGGGTTGGCGTGTGTACCAGCGTTGATGGCCGATATTCCTATCCTATTCTCGATCCCGTTGAATGACTGGGCATAGCCAATGGAGAGGGGAAGCCCGCCGTAGACAAGCGGTTGGCCGTTCATCAGCAGGGCATCGAAATGGACTCTGGCAGAATTCTGGTAAAGTCGGGTGAAGCTCATATGGTCGGAGGAGTTGACTGTCACGCCATCTTGGTGGAGTATTCTTTCGCCCACCGTGTAGTCCTCAAAGAAGAACCTGCCGCCGGTCTGGCGTGCGTCAAATGGATCGGAAGGATGCAGCACCAACTGATCTGCTGCCACCAACGGAGCCAGAGTCGGGACAATTGGTTCATACAGATAGGGTGTCGCATCCTTCCTATTTTTCTTTACCATTACCCACCGGCAGTATTCAAGGACAACTTCGCCTCGCTGAGTGAGCCCGGTGGTTTTTACATACACAATTCCCGTCTCACCGCTGCTGTTTTCTTTCAACCCGACAATCTGCGCGGTTGTGCGTATCTCATCGCCGACGTGAACGGGTGTGTGCCACCTCATTTCGGCATACCCCAAATTTGCTTTTGCATTGAGAGATATCTGCCGTACGGTTTGTCCAAGCACAGTATGGAAGACGATCAATGGATGGATCAAACCTCGGGCGCTGCAAAATCGTGGAGTCCGGTCGCCAGTGTGTTGAATGTACGCGACACGGTCAGCGTCGGTCAAGACTCTTGGTGTGGGACAGTCAAACACCTGTCCCATACGGAAGTCCTCAAAGAAGTTTTGCACCGACCCCTTCTGTGTGGCCATCTAATTCTTCAGGAACTGTTGGAGATAGGGGCGGGCAATAACCTGTAAGGCGAGAACTTCTTCTGCCCCCTCAAAAATGGAAAGGACGCGTGCGTCAAGGAAGTAGCGCGAGACAGGATACTCTTCCGAGTATCCCATGCCTCCATGCAACTGCATGGCCTCTCGCGTAACCCACTCGGAGTCGCGGCAAGCCAGCAATTTTACCAGGGATGCCTCCATGGTTCCCTGTCCGAGGTCCATCATCGCTGCCACCTTGTAGGCCAATTGCCTGCTGGCTTGGATTCGAGCTGCCATTTGTGCAAGCTTGTATTGCGTGAGCGGAAACTCCGCCAGGTGCTGACCGAACAGCTTCCTTGACTTCACATATCCCACGGCTGCCCGGAACGACGCTTCCATCACGCCAACCGCCCGGGCCGCGGTTTGAATCCTTCCTCCGGCAAAGCCCTGCATCTGGAGATAGAAACCACGTCCCTCTTCCCCGATCAGGTTCTCCGATGGGACGAAGTAGTTGTCGAATGACACGGAGAAGCTGTGCATGCCGCGGTAGCCAATGGTGGGGATTGCTCGGCCGTCGATGCATCCTCCTTCCGGCTGTTCATGCTTGAAATGATACTCGTTCTTTTCAGCACGGTCATAGGGCTTCTCGACCAGGAAAAGGGACAGTCCCTTGTGGCCGGAGTCCTGGGGACCGGTTCGAGCAAGGACGCAGAGGATCTCTGCCCTACCAGCGAAGGTTGCCCAGGTCTTCTCGCCGTTGAGGAAATATCCGCCCAATGTTTTTTCTGCGGTGAGTGAGACGGCGGCAACATCGGAACCCGTGTTCGGTTCGGTCACCGCAACGCACACCATTCTCTCTCCGGACGCGATCAAGGGCAACCAGTACTTTTTCTGAGCCTCCGTTCCGCCCGCAAGGAGGGCTTTCGCGCAAATTTCGGGACGGGTCAGTACGCTCCCGCCGGCTCCAAGGCTGCCGCGACTCAACTCCTCGGTCGCGATGATCATCGCGAGATGGTCGAGAAACGACCCTCCGTATTCCGCAGGGATTGAAATCCCGAATGCGCCGAGATCTGCAAGCTGGTGGAGGATATCATCGGAGACCAACCGGTCCTTGCGGTGGGTTTCTTCGGCGACTGGTGCGATGACGGAATCGGAGAATTTCGCGAACATGGACCGGAGCTCTGCATGCGTCTCATCAAGCCCGGCTGCACCAGAGAGGTCTCTGTCTCGTTGGAGAATCTGGCTCCCGAGGTCCGACCACACGCGTGAAGTGGTGGAATGCTGAAGATCATCAGCGCATGAGAACAATGCAGAGGTGCTTCTTGTTGAGTCCAGTCCAAACCCTTCGAGTCCGTAACGAAATTGATGCGCAAGGTTGATTACCGACTGGGCTGTGAAAAGCACGGCAATCTTCTGTTCAAAGTCGCCGGCATGCTTCCCTGAAGCGTACTCAAGCAAAGCTTGAGCGGCAGCATGTTCCGCGAGCCCGCGTGCGAGGTGCATCGCCGGCACTTGCAAGCAGTTGAACAGGCCGGAATCAAGTTGGCCTTCCCGCTGCACGCGCGCTGCAAGCGATTCACCTGCTTGCTGAAGAGCTTCCTTCTGAAGCGCGGCAGCATGCAATGCTACGGAAAGAGTATGACTCAATGTGATTCCGGAATGGTTGTGAATTGGTTCGGCAACAAGAATCAGGATGTTGCTGACCTACTTCTTAAATGGATCGACCAAGAACGATGGACTCTTTCCGCTGAAGATCATATACTCAACGGGGGACAGGGAAGAGATTTGGATGGGAGTCATTTCCTGTTGCGCTTGGAGAAAATCACTTCCCCTGGCAAAATCCCTTGGATCGATCAGGAGTGTGTTGAGAAGTCCCGACATGGGCATGTTCGCCCGTGTTGCGGTCCGGTTTTTCTTGAGTCTCATAAGTGGTCCTCCGGTAAATGTGGAACATTTCAGTGGAGGGGGAGAGGGATGATTAACAACCGTTGATACGATACATCGGGAAATAGGAACACTTCC
>JAERML010000135.1 GCA_016844425.1 Bacteroidota bacterium | reverse complement strand
TGTGTACTCCGCCTGAAAGCCCACGATGAGGATGGTGTTCTTGGGGTTCTCGACATTATTCGCCAGCTGATGCAGAATCCTTCCGGCTTCGCACATTCCCGACGCTGCGATGATGACGCAGGGCTCTTTGAGCGAATTCAGTTTCTTGGATTCTTCGACAGTTCGAACGTACTTAAGTCGGTCGAAACCGAAGGGGTCTTCATATGCGTGAAGATGGTCGAGCGTTTCCTGGTCGAAGCACTCAGGGTGCAACCGGAACACTTCAGTTGCGTTCACCGCAAGGGGACTGTCGACGAACACAGGAATCGTCGGCAGGCGCTGCTCTTTGAAAAGGTCAAATAACACGTATAACAACTCTTGCGTCCTCCCAACGCTGAAAGCCGGGATGATGATTTTTCCTCCTCTGCCGATGGTCCGTGTTACGACGGCGCTCAGTGAATCCTTCATGTTGCCGGTTGGTTCATGAACCTTGCCTCCGTACGTGCTTTCCGAAATCAAAACATCGACATCACCGAGGGCTTCGGGGTCCTGGAGAATCGGAGTGCTTTTCCTGCCCAGATCAGCGGTGAAGCCGAGGCGCATCGTGCGATGGTTCTCTTCGATCTCGCATGCCGTAACGGCCGACCCAAGAATGTGTCCAGCATCCCGGAATTCCACAACGCAACCCTCGGAAATCTCAAGCGGTCTCCCGTAGTTGACGCTGACAAACCTCTTCATTGTCTCTACGACGTCCTCCACAGAATAAAGAGGCTGCACCGCCGGCGAGTTGTCTTTCAGGAGCTTCTTGTTCAGGTATTCCATATCCTTTTCCTGGATATAGGCGCTGTCAAACAGCATGAGGTTGCACAGGTCTCTCGTTGCCGGCGTCGAGTAAATGGGGCCGCGAAATCCTTGTTTTACCAGGTTCGGCAGATTCCCTGAATGGTCGATGTGAGCGTGGGAAAGAATGACAGACTTGATCGAGGAAGGGTCGAACGGAAAATGCATGTTGCGTTCATACGATTCGAGACGTTTGCCCTGGTAGAGCCCACAGTCCAGGAGGATGCGCTGATTATTGACCGTGAGGTGGTGCATGGAACCGGTGACGGTTCGGGCTGCCCCGAGAAATTGAATTTCCATCGCGGATGCTCTGCAGACTTACCTTATCGTCTGACCAATTCGACTCTACTGTTGCGAGCTCTCCCGGCCGCAGTGAGGTTACTTTCGATGGGCCTGCGGGGTCCCAAACCCATCGCCATCAGCCGTTGAGGGTCCATTCCCCTGCGAACCAGTGCACCCATTACTGCACGGGCACGCTGCTCAGACAATCTCTGATTTGTCTTCGTAATCCCGACATTATCCGTGTGTCCCTCGATGCGCATATACAGATTCTTGTCTGCCCGCATGAGGTCGAAGATCTGGTACAAAGCGATACGGCCATCCAGATAAACAATCTTGGTCTTCAAAGTGTCTGTGGCTTTTTTGAGAGAATCCACCATCCATGAATCAAACCGTTTGTTCAGCTCACGGAATCTCACATTTGCTGCCGCCAGAGCATCTCCAAGCTCGCGTAATTGATCTCGTTGTTCTCTCGTTTCCTGGAGCAAGGCCAGCATGTAGTTCTGCATGCGGTAGAGGGAATCCTTGAGTATGCGCACCTCTGCCTCCAAAGCATCGACCTGATGATCGGAGGAAGGTGAGGGCTCTGATTTCACCTTCCTCTGAATAGGCTTAAAGAACTCGTCCTTCTCTTCCCTCGGAGGAGGCGATGATGAACAACTTGCGGAGAATCCCAATGCAAATACCAATAAGAAAATAGGAATTGTTTTCAACAGCCGAGGGCTATTCAGTGGCGGGATCCTTTTTGCGAGTCAGAATAAGAACAGAAAATCCCACAATTCCAGCGACGATAATACCCGTCGTGAGGTAATCGGGTTCCCAAGAGTGTGTGGTTCCTCGTGGTGGTAGAGGTATTCGTTTCACCGGTACGTATGATGCCCACGCCAGGAGGTTTACAGAGGCCACGGCAAAATCAAACCGGTATTTTTTCGCTGTTTGACCGAACCTCATGGGGAGAATCACAGAGATTGAACGCCCGGCACTGCGAAGAATAGATTCCTTCAGCACAGATGTGTTCTTGTCTGTCGTTGGTAGGAGGTCGACCTCCACCCATTTGCTGCCGTCAAAATAAACATGCTCCCGCGGAATCATTACTTCCTTGATGTACGCCACCGGGGGTATGAGCACGGAAACCTTACTGAGTGTCGTATCTCCATAAAAATCCGCGCTATGTCTGACCGAATAAAACCGATTCTCGATCCCAATGGTGGCTTTTTCCCATTCGATGGTAAGGTCCGATTCGGAAAGGTTCTGTAATTGGAGTTTGATCGCGGCCTCGTCGAAACGGAATTGTATGATGAGATTATCATCTTGAAACAACAAGTCCTCGCTTGCGGCCGGAGTGACCATTTTGTACTGATAACGGTATTTGTTCCCCAGTCCGCCAGAGCCTAATGAACCGCTGCATGAGGTCAGCATGAACAGACCTCCCAGGAGAACCAGCTTCACGACTGCCGACGTCGAAGAACGATGACCTCTTGCCATAATGTAAGGATTAATTTTCGAAAGTCTCCATGATTTTGCTATTTCACAAGAACCATCTTCTTCGATGTCGCGAAGTCCTGTGACAACAACCGGTAGAAATAAACTCCGGAAGGTACACGAGAACCCGTCTCATCACGACCGTCCCAGACAACCCGGTAACGTCCCGCATCTTTTTCGCCACGGTCGATCGTCAACACCTTTTGACCCAGGATGTTGAAGATCTGGATGGCAACCCGCGGAACCCGGCCTGAAATTTCGGGCACTTCGTACTCGATCGTCGTACTCGGATTGAATGGGTTCGGATAGTTCTGATACAGTGTAAACGTCGTGGGCAGAATTGTCTGCTTCTTCAGAACCGTTCCACTCAAGGCAACATCGAAGCTCGTGTCTGCCGTGCTCACAATTGCGTAAACAGAGTCGACAGATGATGTGTCCGGGAGTATGATGGGCAATCTGAAGACCGATCCAGCGCCGGCATCGACTGGCACATTCTCCAGGTTGTAAGCAACGAGCCTTACCTCCCGGCCTATGGAGCTGACGTGGTAACCCAGATGGCGCGCTCGCTGGAACACAACATCCGGCTTGTCTACACTCGCCGGCGAATTCAGTCTGATATAAAGCTGAATTCCTTTCACCGGGACAGTATTGGTCATGTTGAACCGCAGTCCGAGTGATGTTCTCTCGAGTTCGGTAGTAACAGCCAACTGCCTTCCAGCGCCATTCAATCCTGCCGCCATGGTTGGTACACCGGCCAAACTACTTGCCTGGCCTGCTTTCGGAAGCGGTGTAATACCTAACAGGTCATTCTGAATGGCAACGAGATCCAAGACATTGATCGCTCCGTCATTGTTTACATCTGCTTTCATGGAATCAATGCCTGCCAGGATCCGCCGCTGGAGTATATAATCGATGATCGACGTCAGGTCGGCGATGTTGAGATCGAAGTCATTATTGACATCGGCCAGGATAAAGGTGGCCGTCGCAGTGAATTGAACGGGCGTTAATCCTGAGACCGTTGCAGTCGTCACGTAGTCGCCGGGCAGGTTGCCAAGACGCAGCGTCGTTCGAGCTTCACCCAGAGAATCCGTGGCAACGTTTGTGGCTGTCAATGAATGGCCCGTAGCCCCCGTAGGCGCTGTAGCAAATGCAAACTGTACGTTCACGCCCGTAACGGGGTTCCCGAACGCATCGCTGACCGATACAAGAAATGGCTGCCCCAGGAGACTTCCGGCGGTACTCGATTGGCCGTCTCCGCTCAACCTGGCAACTGTTGCAGCGGCTGCGAAGGTTCCACGAGCCGTAAAGAATGCTGTATCCCCCACTACGGCAGACGAGACCGAGCGAACGTTGTAGACACCTGTCTTTGTGCCAAGCGTGAGGATCGTTGACGCTTCACCGTTGACGTCTGTCGTATCGATGGTCGCATTTAAGGTTTGACCCGAGGCACCGGATGGCGTGGACGTGATTGCAAACTGCACCAGGACACCCGCAACGGGGTTACCTGCGATGTCCGTTACGCGGGTAACAAACGCCGTATCAAGCAACGTTGCCACCGTTTTTTGTTGACCGCTTCCCCGCCAGTTCGCAAGGAACCGCGCTGCAGCCGCTTGTGCTTGTGCAACGAAGGTCGAGGGACTTCCACCCAGGCTTCCCGAAGTCGCGGTAACCTGATATGTTCCGATCTTCGAGCCGAGCGTCAACCTCGTCGACGCTTGTCCAAGGCTATCCGTTGTCACGCTGGTTGTACTCAGAGACTGCCCTGTTGCACCTGCCGGCAGCTGCGTTATCGCAAACTGGACGGTGGCGTTCCGAACTGCATTGGTGTCACGGTCTGTAACCCGCACGACAAACATAGTGTCGAGCACGTTGAGTACGGTATCCTGCTGAACGGTAGTTCCGGCGTCTACAAAGAGAGATTTTGCTGCACCGTATGTCGCTTGAGCGGTGAACGGGATCTGGATACCCGGCAGCGCAGCCGTCGTCGCCCGGATAGAATAGGTGCCGACCTTGCTTCCAAGTGTGAGTGTTGATGTTGCAAAACCTGATGCATCGGATGCCACCAATGTGTCACTAAGAGTCATGCCAGACGCATTTGACGGATTCCCTGTCACAGAAAATACAACGTTGATTCCCGGCACGGGGTTGTTTCCGGCATCCACGATACTTACTCTGAACGGAGTCAAAACTGTGTTGATGGTATCCTGCTGGCCATCCCCGGAAGAAAGGAACATGGCCGCCGCCGCGGTCGTCGCGGTAGCAGTAAACTGAGACGGACTTCCTCCGAGACCTCCAGACGCGACCCCCACCCTATATAGGCCCGGCTGTCCACCGAGCGTCAAGGTAGTTGAGACCTGGCCGTTGGCTCCTGAGGTTCCGCTTGTTGAGGACAGGAACTGACCGGTGGCACCAGGCGGTATGCTGTCGATGGAGAATGTTACATTGCCGCCCGCAATCGGATTCCCGTAGAAATCAGTTATTGTGACTACGAACGGCGCAAGAGATGACGCGGCGGGTGCGCTCTGGCCGTCTCCTGAAGATTTCGCGAGCGTTGAGCCAACCCATTCATAGTTTGTTGGCCCAAGAAGATTCGTTGCATCCGACGCTGTCCAGCGACTGAACCCGACAATTCCGGACTTCGTCACGGTCTTCAGGCTCGTGTCAACAGTTCCACCCTGTCTTCTCCATGTTGTGCCGCTGTCAATTGACCGCCAGAGCTCCAGCGTTGCCGGATTCTTGCCGTTCAGCTCGTTATCAGAGTATTTGAACGCAAATGTGCCGTTCAAGCCGGTTGCAAAGGTAGCCCCGATATCATAGAACCTTTTGATGGATTGATTCCCGCCGTCGGCGGATGCAGTTCCGGATATGCGCGTCACTGTGGTTGTGCCGGGAGGTACTGCGATCCATGAGATCGTAGCACCAATGTTACCGAAATTCGAAGACGTCAACGAGCCGGTGAGATCCACCGTTTTGAAAATCCCACCGGAGAGGTATCCTTGTTCCACCAATTCTCCAGCGAGGTTCACATTAAAGCCGCTTGCAGTTACTAGTGTCGTCGTGGGCGCGATGGCAAGCGTGTCGGAAACAATGATGTTTCCAGTTGTCATGCTCTTTGTGCCGTTGCCCGAGAGGATCAATTCCTGGTATTGCCGGGCCTCCACGGTTTGGTTTCCGCCAAAGTACTCGAACTTGCCGCCGACAACCGCCGGCAAACCGTTGGCCTGGTTTTTCACCCGTATCTTGCCGATGTTGGTGATTAGGCCGCTGTTGTTGAGGTTTTGCCCTTCACCGGTCTGGTAAAACGCTACAGACAGAACAAGTGCAGCAGCGCGCAACCATTTCAATTTTCGAACCGAAAGAGCATGGATCTCACATGTCCCACAGTCTCTCGACCATTGGAATGGCATTATTGGTTTCATTCGTGCGACCATAGGGTCACCTTTGATCCTCAAAATCCATTTTTTCAAGCCTTATAGTCTATTCTCTTGCACTGTGACAACATTTGTTACTTTGCAGGCAGGCGTGCAGGAGCATGCACGCTTTTCCCCGCGATTTCTTTGGAACCATCCTTCGACAATTTGAGCAGAATTGTCAGGATGGTGAGCTCTCGATAACATTGCGATATTTTATCTGTCATGATCCCTTTTCGGGAGTATTGAATTCATCACACAGTATTCCTTCTCCGCCAAAAAGCCGGCGGACAAGCAATCCGCGTCCAGCGAACTCAGATGGAGAAGGAGTAAAACTCCACCATGTCGCGCACACGAAATGAAATATGTTTACGTATCCAAGCAACGAATACATCTTTCCATTACCTCCGTTTGATACAGC
>JAERML010000012.1 GCA_016844425.1 Bacteroidota bacterium | reverse complement strand
CGTCAGGGTGAGCGGAGTCGAACCCTGTCATGCGCTTCAGATTTCACGCTTCGACTTCGCTCAGCGTGACGATGATTTAGTTTTTCAGCAACCTGCTAGAGGACCTTGGTTGAAATCCGGCACAGTATGGTCGAGGGGCGCTCAAAGTACTTCATTCCGTTTCAAATGGCTTGTCCCCTCCAGCGCGAGCCGATCCACGGCCAATTCAAAAAGCTTCAGCCACCTCGGCCCAACAAGAATCTTGATCATCCCGATGGATGTTCCATGGAAGACTTCCGTATTGGTAATGCGTGTCCGTCCTCCGGGGAGTTCTTCGAACTTCCAGATGTGGCACGAACGGATACCGTCCTCTTCCTTCCACCACAAAACCTGCTCACCTTCGGAGACGCTCTCCACGCGTTCATGTGATGTCCGTTCGCCCACGGGGAATCCCAGGTTGAGTACTTGTTCAAACTGTGCGCCGGTGCCCCACCCCGGCTTGCCGAGCCAACGGGCGGATTTGTGCAACGGTAGTGACCATCGGGGCCAGCCGGGAAGTTCCGCCCAGATAGACCATACCACTGATCTCGGGACGTTGACTTCCTTCGAAACAGAAATCACAAGCGTCCTCCACCCTGGCTGATCCACACCTATGCGACGCATGGCCTCTGCGGTCACCGTGGCCGGCGTCTCATCCCCCACACTCCATTTCTGATACGTCGATGTTGATGCAAACGCAAACAGAAAGAAGGCTCCCGCAAACACAAGGAGTGGAAGGGACAGAATGAGCAACAACTTGGGTTTCATATCTTACACATCACATAGGATGATGTCAAATATCCTCATGGCTGCGGAGAAG
Organism: Bacteroidota bacterium; assembly: GCA_016844425.1. Next base: position 11,015 of record JAERML010000012.1, on the reverse strand, counting down.
AGCCAAACATTGAAATCGCAAATCCCCGGCGCGCAAGGAGTACGCGGTTATCCTGGACAAACTTCACGATGGCTTCGATACCGATGGATTGTGTAATGCCGTAGCGGATGTTATGCCGTCGATCGACGTAGATGTCGCCGGTATAGGGAACGCGGGGATCGTATTCAAGTTCTTCGCCTTCCTTGGTCGGGACAAGAAGGTATTCGGAACTGCCTGGCACCAATTTGACGATACCAACCAACTCAAAATTCGGAACCCCATCCCTGATGCCAAGCACGAGTCCTCCACTGAAACCTTTGTTGAAGACCGCGTCTGTAAGGAATGAGCCTTGCCTGTCTTTGTTCGGACTGCTGACCGTTCCTTTCGTCACCATCTTGAACCCCATGGGATAGCCGAACAGATACACGAACGAGCCCCACTCCAGTTCGCGCGCCTTCCCCAGCGGGTAGCCGAAGACCTGAATCCTCTTCTCCGGCTCGAGGTTGAACTTCTTCCCAACCAGCGCAACGTCGAGCGACCGATCCATCGCCAGAATTTCCACCTCTCCCCCTTCGGGAAAGACTGCAATGTAGTTAGACTGCCGTTCTTTGATCGAAAAGCTCTGGATATACGGGCCCGGCTTTCCCTCCGGACCGGGGTAATACGAGAAAGCGGTATCGGGGAAATCCACAATGTGCGCGCATGTCAGGAGCGCGACGCGCTTGTCCTGATAATGAACGACAGTCCCGGTTCCGGAACCTGTGTTTCGATAGTACACCACCTTTGATGCTTGTTGCTCGATCGCGCTTTCTGAGAGACCGCTCAGGGATACTTTGTTCGATTCCGCAAACACATAGCTTCTGTAGTAAGCGACGCAGTTCAGCATGTGAACGGTTTCGCCAATCTCTTCCAATTGTTGTGCGCACCCCTTGTATGGGAATTCGGTATCGTATTTCCCGTCGAGCAATGTGGGGTAGGCCTCTTTGTACACCGAGGGTGCACATGAGATCCACATCATCGCGGTCAGAAGAAAGGCCACATGGGACAGATTGGTGAGTGTCTTCATCATACATAACCCGTGGAGACTATGAGTTGACACAGAAAGGAACTGAAGAGTGAGAATGGATGGCGGCTGAAAGCCGTTGTTCGCCTACGCGTAAACGTCAGGCAAGCCGGCAAGTTGCCGGAGCGCACGCACTTCCGATCGAGAGAGGCTTCGTGAGGCGCCGCGGGCGAGGCCATCTTTGGTGATAGGTCCATAAGCAACGCGGTCAAGTTTCTTCACCTCATACCCGAACGATTCGAACATTTTCCGGACTTGTCGGTTTCGGCCTTCGTGGATGATAATGCCGATTTCTTTTCCTTTCCCTCCCGGAAGCACATATACCTCCCCACCGGCAGGTTTCCCGTCATCCAGACGAACTCCTTTGCGAAGCTTCTCAATGTGGTCGCGCGTTACAACCGTTTCCAGTGTCACCTGATATGATTTTGGGATCTCGAACTTCGGGTGCATCAGCCGGTTGGCAAACTCACCGTCGTTGGTGAACAGAAGGACGCCGGTCGTGTTCCTGTCCAGGCGGCCGATGGGATAGACACGGTGCTTTGATCGGAGCAGGCTCATGACGGTGGTCCGACCCCGTTCATCGCTCAATGTAGTGATCGCATCCTTCGGTTTGTTCATAACAAGGTAGACGTAATCATGAACCTGAGTAACCTGCTTGCCATCCACGAAGACTCTATCACGTTCCGGGTTGATCTTTGTTCCCAGGTCAGTGATGACTTTATGGTTCACTTCCACTTTCCCGTCCACAATCATCGCATCAGCCTTCCGGCGAGAGGCAATCCCGCACATACTCAGGTACCGGTTGAGCCGGATCAGCTGCGGTGAGTCTTTTAGTTCAGTCCTTTTCATGGGCAGCCCCACGCAAACGCAGGGTGGTTATTCGGGGTCCTTTGACAACTCATCAACATCGGGAGGCGTATCATCAGAGATTTCGCGCAACGTTCCATCCTCGCTCACAACAATGCTCCCGCCTTCTGTCGAATCGGTTGGTTCATCGCCGTCCGCCGCCGCCTTCTTTGCCTCGAGATCGGCCAGCATCCGTTTCTCAACTTCAAATTCTGCCTCGGCCATCAGCTCGTCGATTTCGCGCGGCTTTGGAAGCTCTGAGAGGTCATTCAGACCGAAGTGCTTCAGGAAGTCTCTCGTTGTTCCGTACAATAAAGGTCGCCCCGGCGTCGCCGCACGACCGATAATGGTCACCATGTTCCGCTCCAGGAGCGTCCGCATCACGTAGTCTGCATTAACCCCGCGGATTGCCTCAATTTCTGGTTTGGTGACCGGCTGCTTGTATGCAATCACTGCAAGGCTTTCTAGTGCCGACACGGACAGCTTCCTCCTTGACCTCTCTTTGACCATCTTTCCCAGCCACACTGAGAACCGCTTCAGAGTCGCATATTGATACCCGCCGGCAACTTTCACAATATGAAACGCACGCCCGGTCTCCGCAAACTCCTTGTTCAATTCCTCGATTGCCGCAAGGATGTTCTCTTCACTGATTCTCCGCGGCCTCTCCCCTTCCTCGAGCATCCCGAAGATCTCAATAATCTGTCTTGTGGTAAGTGGTTCGTCGGAGGCAAAAATCAGCGCTTCAATAATCTCTTTTGCCGAAGGAACGCTGGAACCTAATGTGTGGTTCTCTGTCATGCGGTTGCCGTTTGTAAGGGAAGCACCATGGAACCGGGCCGGATCGCAATGTCATCCCGCCCTTCCGCGGCCGAGAGGGAAATCAGCTTGTTTTTTGTCATCTCCAGCAGAGCAATGATTGTCACAACGATCCGAATCTTTTCCGTCATGTGAGAGACCAGGGAGAGCAATGTTGTTTCACCATGGACACGAAGATAGTCCATCGTGAAGCTCGTCTGTTCGTCGACGGATACGTTGAGTAGGTTCACTTCGTGGATAACCTTTTTCGGCATATGATCCATTGCCGACTTGAAGGCAGCGATGAGATTAAACAGAGAAACGTCCTTCAAGAGATCTTCATCCTCTTCGATGAACTGAACCTTCGGGTCGCTATGAAAGAATCGTCGGTACGAGAGCTTTCGCTGCTCATCTTCCATCGAGGACATCTGCTGCGACATTTCTTTGAAGCGCTTGTACTCGATCAGCCTCCTGACCAGCTCAGCGCGAGGGTCTTCTTCATCCTCCTGCATCTCCACTTTCGGCAGTAACATCTTCACCTTGATCTGCATCAGGGTGGCCGCCATGACGATGAAGTCGCCTGCCACCTCGAGGTCGAGCGTGGACATGAGATGGAGGTATTCGAGAAACTCCCGCGTAATTTTCGAGATGGGAATATTGTAGATGTCCAGCTCATCCCTTTTGATGAAAAAGAGGAGGAGGTCCAGCGGACCCTCGAACTCGGTTAGTTTCACACGATACATGGCCAGGTCCTTCCCTTCATCCTAGATTCATAGCAGCATGAACTTCTGCCATGGTTTCGCCGGCGCGCGTTCGGGCGCGGTGTTCACCGTCCGCAAGGATGGCTCCCACGTCGGACGTATGCGCCTCGTAGTACGCTCTCTTTTCACGGAAGGGAGCCAACGTGTCCGCGATCCGCTGGGCAATCCGCAGTTTGCAGTCAACGCACCCCAATGCACCGCTCCGGCAGTCTCGTTCGATTTGATCCTTCTCGGCCGCATTGAATTTCTGATGGTAGGTGAAGACAAGGCAGACCTCGGGGCGACCGGGGTCGTTCTTCCGCACCTTCAGTGGGTCGGTCACCGCTGTGCGCATTTTCTTTTTGATATCGTCCGGCGAATCCGAGAGAAGAATTGTGTTGCCGGATGATTTGCTCATCTTCTTGTCCATCCCATCCAGACCGGGAAGCCGTGCAAACTTTGTAAGCTTGGGCTCAGGCTCCGGAAACACAACACCATACTGGTTGTTGAACCTCCGCGCAATCTCCCTCGAAATCTCCACATGTGGGACCTGGTCTTCGCCCACGGGCACAAGATCCCCCTTGTACAAGAGAATGTCTGCCGACTGTAGCACAGGGTATCCGAGATGTCCATAGCTCACATTCTCAATGTTCAGCTCACGCACTTGATCTTTCACCGCAGGGTTCCGTTCGAGCCGGGCCGTCGTAATCAGCATGGAGAAAATCAGGTGCAGCTCGGTGTGTTCTTTCACCTGCGACTGGCGGAAGATGGGACTTTTGGCGGAATCGATGCCAGCGGCCAGCCAGTCTATGACCATGTCAATCGAATTCTGGTAGATCCCGGCTGAGTCGAGATTTGTCGTCAGCGCGTGATAGTCCGCGATGAGGTGGTAGTTCTTGTACTCATGCTGCAGAGTAACCCAATTTTCCAGAGCCCCGACAAGATGTCCGAGATGCAGCTTTCCAGTTGGCCGCATCCCACTGAGAATCGTCTTCTGTTGCGTCAACCTTTACCTGTTGGTCGTGTGAGTATCTGTCCAGCAAAAAATTTCCCGTCGGGTGGACGGGACTAGTGCAGAAACAGGTATGGTTTCCATCGTTCATCCAGCGTACCGACGAAATGCCTGATGAACGTCACGTGATTCGGCCGCATGGGCTTTCTGCGGAGGGGCATCATCGATTCTTCGGGTGTGCGATCCCCTTTCTTGTTGTTGCATCGGACACATGCGCAAACGAGGTTTTCCCACGTGTCTTCACCTCCGCGGGAAATCGGAATGACATGGTCAATGGTCAGCGTGAGATCCGAGCGACCGCAGAACAGGCACCGATGACCGTCGCGCCGGAGGATGTTCTTACGCGAAAGAATGATCTTCTTAAATGGAACCCGGACATAGAACGAGAGCCGTACGATGCTGGGAAACGGCATGGTGATCGACGTCGACCGAACTCTCAATGCCTGGTTGGCCTCGATGAGTTCCACCTTCCCAAGATAAAGAAGTACGATTGCTTTCCTCACGTTGATCACACTCATGGGCTCATAGTTCTGATTAAGAATCAGAACCTTCGCATTCAACTTCCCGTGCGACACGTTCGAGTGAATCTGAGAGCTGAAGTCCTCCTTACCTCCTTCTGTCTGAATACTGAGAGAATCGCCGTGCGTAAAACCTGCAAAAATATAGCATTCCGAGCAGCAATTGTCAAGCTTTGTAAGCGATGGAGATAAACCACTGAAAAACAAGAAGGCCCGGAAGAATCCTCCCGGGCCTCTAGCGATTGGTCCAGCTTGGAACTACTCCTTTGGCAGCTGCACCGCAATGTAGGCTGTACCGCCCTTGGGTCTCTTGAGGCGAAGAAGGATGGAATCGCCGGGCTTTCTTCCGTCTACGATCCTCTTCAGATCAGAGGGAGAAGAAACCTCTTTCCGGTCTGCTTCGACAATCACGGAATTCTGTTCGATGGCACGGTTGAATGCTTCACTGTACGGTTTGACCTCAGTAACGATGACGCCCTTTTCTACTTCAGCTGATTTCTTCTCATCAGATGTAAGCGCGCGGACGCTGAGCCCGAGGCTTTCGAACGTCACCACTTTGGGTACTTCCGGCTCGACCGATTCCCGGTTTTTGTCCTTATCGGAGGCCTTCACCGTGGTACTCTCCTCTTCGCGGGCTTTGAGCGTCACTTTCTTCTCGATCATCTTTCCGTCGCGGAATACTTTCAGGGCCACAACATCACCCGGGTGTTTGCTTGCAATGTAGCTCTGCAATTCGTTGGCGGCATTCGTCTCTTTTCCGTCGACGGAGAGGATCACATCTCCCTCTTTCAGCCCTGCCTTTTCTCCCGCCCCATCCTTCACGAGGCCCTGGATAATCACTCCTTCTGATTTCGACAGCCCAATTGCACTTGCCATGGTCTGATCAACACTGGAAATCTGTACCCCGATATACCCGCGGACCACTTTCCCATCCTTGATCAAATCCGCGGCAATGGTCTTGAGAAGGTTCACGGGAACAGCAAATCCATATCCCTGGTACCGTGCATTGGTGGTCGCAATTGCCGTGTTAATGCCGATGACTTCGCCGTTCATATTGACCAGTGCTCCACCGCTGTTGCCGGGGTTGATGGCCGCATCGGTCTGGATGAAATTTTCAATCCCGTATGTGTCCCGAATGATCCCGATATTCCGGCCCACTGCGCTGATGATCCCGGCCGTGACCGTAGAGTTGAGCCCGAGCGGGTTGCCAATGGCGAGCACCCATTCACCCACCTGAACGTTGTCAGAATTCCCCAGAGCAGCGACCGTCAAATCCTTCGCATCGATCTTGATAACAGCGAGATCTGTGGAAGGATCGGTTCCGATGAGTTTTGCCTTGAAACGCGTCTTGTCATTGAGAACGACCTCGATCCCTCCCTTGTCAGCGTCCTCCACGACGTGGTTATTTGTCGCAATGTAGCCATCCGGAGTAATGATCACGCCAGAGCCTGCACCCTGTGAACGCTCCGGCTCTCGCTGTCTGAACTCCGGACCAAAGAAATGGAAGAAGTCCTGCGGCCTCTCACTATCTCGCCCACGGGCAACTGTCGTGACGGTAATGGACACGACGGAGGGTGTGACCGCCTTCGCCACGGTGACGAAGTTGTCGCTCATTCCCTTAATGCCCTGACTGACAGTTGTAACGGGGGGCGGTCCGCCAAGCTTGATGTCTCCGGTGTTACCTGCAAAGCCATCCCCCACACCTCCGCTGAAGTTGGAGACAAGCAAGGCACCGAAGATAATTCCGATCGTGATCAACACCAGCGACGTTACCACAGATTTCTTAAACATACCTTCCACCTCCTCGAAAATAGTGAACATTGCGCGACAATTCGCCGCGACTTTCTCCTGGGTACGAACTAATTCATGAAATTTTACATCATGGCTGCCAGAACGGACTCTGCCTTGAGATACCGCAAACCGTCCACGTGACTCTGCAGGTACCTTCGCAGGATCCCCGCCACTTCATCCCTGATCACGGGTGTTAGAGCAATCGTGCACGAGGCTGCAAATTCAGGAATTTCCTGCAATCTCTGAAGAACCCGGAGAGCCTGTCGTGTGACTCTTCCCTCCCCCAATCCTCCCGCAGCGCACTGGCTGCACACCACCCCACCTTGACTCAACCGAAGTTCTGCCCCGTTTGTTCCAACCACGCGCTCATCCATCACCACTCCACAACGGGCACATCCAAGGAAGTTCGCTCTGAATCCCAGGATATCCGACAAGCGAACCTCAAACGCATACACTACATTGCCTGGATGCTTTGCCACAGTCTCAATTGCTTCGAGGGCACCCACAACGGAAGCAAACAGCTTTTCGTTTTTTTCCTCGGCGTGGGTGACACCATGCACCAACTCGATGATTGTCATGCCAGCCGCCATCCTCTCCATCTCCTCTGTCATCCGGCGGCGGCGTTTCACCACATCACATTGTGAGAGGAGGTGCATTTCGCGGTGCTCCTTCCGGTAGAAGACCGCCAGCACGTGGTTCATTGGTTGAAGCGCGGACCCGAACTTACTCTTGAAATCACGCGCCCCTTTTGCGATCACCGTGACCTTGCCAAACTCCTGCGTATAGAGCGTGAGAATTGTGCTGGTGTCACGGAACCTCATCGTTTTCAGGACAACGGCCTCAGTCTTGACAATCATGCTGCATCCACCTTGGCTCGCTTCAACGCTTCAAGAGCCCCGCCGTAGGGCGCCCGGGCAATCCCTCGTTCGGTAATGATTGCCGTGACCAACTCATGAGGAGTAACGTCGAATGCTGGTGCGTACACACGCACGCCTTCCGCCGCAACCCTGATTCCGGCTATGTGCGTCACTTCCTCTGCGGCACGTTCTTCGATGGGAATGTTGCGTCCCGATTCTGTTTCCAGATCAATGGTGGACGTGGGAACTGCAACGTAGAACGGAATGCCGTGGCGCGCCGCAAGCACGGCCAGCGGATATGTGCCGATCTTGTTTGCAACATCTCCGTTTGCCGCAATCCTGTCCGCTCCTACAATTACGGCATCCACTTTCCTTTGTTGCATCAACCAACCGGCAGTATTGTCCGTGATGAGCACCACTTCCAGCCCTTGCTTGACTAATTCCCAACTCGTCAAGCGTGCCCCCTGCAGAAGCGGACGAGTCTCATCCACGTAGACACGCAGCACATTCCCGAGACGGGCGGCAGTGGTAATGACGCTGAGCGCTGTCCCCTCTCCTGCGGTGGCCAATGCACCGGCGTTGCAGTGGGTCAGAATGGATGAACCCGGCTTTATGAACGATGCGCCATTTTCACCTATCCTTCGACAAGCATCGATATCCTCGCGTTTAATGGTTTGCGCCTCTTCCAGCAGAAGATAACGAACGGCGTCTGTGTCATCGTGAGGGATGGAGGCAAAAACCTGCTTCATTCTGCTAATGGCGAAGAAGAGGTTGACTGCAGTGGGGCGGGTACGGGCAAGATATTCAGTAGCAGTGTGGAATTCCGTCTCAAGTGCATGAGAACTGGTAATTCGACGATCATTGACAGCAAGGACAATGGCAAAGGCAGCGGCGACACCGATCGCAGGTGCACCGCGGATCGCCAGTCGCTGAATAGCATCTCCGACAACACGATAGTCCTCTGTCTCAACATACACTTCGTGTGTCGGAAGCAGGGTTTGGTCGATGAAACGGACCTTCCCTTGATTCCAATCAATTGTTGTCATCATGCCATCAAGCCGCTGCAACGGCAATCAATCCTCTTCGAACCGGGAGAGCTCACGGAATGAGCGGAACCGATCCTGAATCTGTAGATACGTCAGGTCGGCCAGCCCGTCAACACCAAACTTCTCGACGGAGAAAGAAGCCATCGTGCTGCCATAGATCACAGCGCGCTTCAGGTTTTCTTCAGATATGTCGTCTGTTCGCGCAAGCCACCCCACGAACCCGCCCGCGAACGCATCCCCGGCGCCGGTCGGATCGAAGATGTTCTCCATGGGGTATGCAGGCGCAGAGAACACGATCTGCTCCGTGATCAAGAGAGCGCCATGTTCTCCCTTCTTGATGATGACAATGCGCGGTCCCATGCTGTGGATTACCTTGGCGGCCTTGATCAGATTCGGTTCCTTTGAGAGAAGACGGGCCTCAGAATCATTCAAAATAAGGACATCGATCAGCTTCAACGTTTCCCGCAGCTCTTTGTTCTTCCGTTCGATCCAGTAGTTCATCGTGTCGCAAATGACAACACGCGGCTTCTCAATCTGGTCGAGCACCTTCCTTTGCAGAACCGGGTCGATGTTGCCGAGGCAGACACAACGACTCTTCCGGTACTTTTCCGGAATGATGGGGTCGAATTTCTCAAATACATTCAGGTCCGTCGAGAGAGTGTCGCGTTCATTCAGATCGTAATGATACCTGCCGGACCATCGGAATGTTTTTCCTTCTTCGATCACTTGCAGACCTTCAAGGTCCACATCACGCTCCTCAAGAAATGTGATCGCTTGCTTGGGGAAGTCGCCACCGACGACTCCTACGAGACGGATGGGTTTAACGAAGTAGCTTGCCGCTGCGGTGATATATGTTGCGGAGCCTCCAAGCTTGTTCTCCACCTTGCCAAAGGGGGTCTCAATCGTATCAAGCGCCAGCGAACCTACGACGAGTACGCTCACACACTTCTCCGGAAGTAAAAGGAATGATGATGGAAAAGAAAACCACAAAAAGGTACGGAATGACGGTGTGATTAGCAAGGAAATGGCAAGAGCGACATCACGGAGTTAGAGAACCACCCTCGTTCGTTCACCGGCTGCTTCACCTCCAATGATGGAGTCTTTCACGATATCGAGCCCCTGTCGCTGGCCCGGCCAGACGAGTTTCCGGCGCGCATCGTGGTAGCGGAGCCATTCGTAATGTTGGTGCTCCTTGGAAAGCGCCGGCTCATCATCAGGCATTACCTGTGCAGCGAAGAACGGACTGAGGTTCACTGCGTCGTACGCATGATCGTAGTAGGTATTCACGTGCGGAACGACCCAGAATTGTCGCGGCGTCAGTCCGGTCTCTTCGTACATCTCTCGGAGTGCAGCCTCGGTCGCCTTTTCTTTGTCATGAATGGAGCCGCTGATGAACTGCCAGAGCCCCGGATAAATCTCCTCATTGTTCGATCGCTTCAGAAGAAGATATTGGGGGTGATCTTGGACGAACCTAAAGACACAGACTTCAACGATGCGACAAGCAATGATGGGCACGGTCATTCCCCGGAAGCAAAGGAGGAGAGGATCCCGGATCGTTCCTCACGTGAGAGCGGACGCACGTCGCCCACTTTGAGTCTCCCGAGACTAATCAAGCCGATCCGAATGCGTTGCAACGAGACAACAACGTAGCCCAGATGTTCACACATCCTCCTGATCTGTCGGTTCTTTCCCTCCACTATTGTCATCTCGAATACAAACGGGTTATTTATCGAGGGCGTCACCTCCGCAGGCAGGAGGCGAGTTCCGTCTGCAAGTGTGAGTCTGGATTCCAGTGCCCGTCGATCAACGTCGCGCAGTGGCCGGTCAACAGTAACACTGTAAGTTTTCGGAATTTCTCCCAACGGGTTTGTCACCATCTCGCCAAAGCGTGAGTCGTTAGTAAGGAGCAGCAGACCAGAAGTTTCCTTGTCCAGCCTGCCAATCGGAAACACCCATTGCTGGTCCGGAGGAAGGAGATCATAGATTGTTTTTCGGCCTTTCTCATCGGAACGCGTCGTCACAACACCGATGGGTTTGTGCAACGCCAGGTAGACCGGTGGCGCCCTTCTTAGCCGTTTTCCGTCAACTTGGATCCCGTTTGAGCGGGGATCGACCCAGCGATCCGGCGAGCGAACAATGCTCCCATCGACCGCAACCCGTCCTTCTCGTACCATGGCGGCGGCTTGCGTTCTGGAAGCAATGCCGAACTTCGAGATTGCACGCGCAAGAGTGATCTCACCGTGGTTCCGTCTTCCGCGGGGTGTCGTGTGCGTCATCTTCTTTCAGCCCGCAATCCCCGGCACTCCCTCAACCGATGCCGCATTCCGTACTCCGCTGCGAATCGCTTCCGCAGTGGCATCGGCACCCA
>JAERML010000134.1 GCA_016844425.1 Bacteroidota bacterium | reverse complement strand
TACCGCGGCGACGGAGTTTTACAAGCGGAAAGAAGAGAAGCTCGGTGTCGAGATGATGGCACAGATCGAAAAGATGGTTGTCCTTCATGTCATCGATGAGAAATGGAAGGACCATCTCCGTGAGATGGACGATCTGAAGGAAGGCATCCACCTCCGTGCGTACGGACAGAAGGACCCGTTGGTGGAATACAAAACCGAGGCGTTCCGGATGTTCATGGAGCTCCTCGACCTCGTCAATACGGAGATCGTGACGACGGCGTTCAAGCTCTTCCCGGCGCAAAGCCAGCGCCTGCCAATTCGTGGACCGCAGCGCCCGCAACAAATGCGGACAAGCCATGATGCGTCGATGGGAATGGGATTCCACGCAAACCGAGAGCCGGTTCCCGGCGCGGCGGGTGCGCAAGAGCAGAACCAGGCTGCTCGTCCCGGCAAGCCACAGCCCATTCATGTCGGCGAGAAGGTGGGCAGAAATGACCCCTGTCCCTGCGGCAGCGGGAAAAAGTACAAGCAATGCCACGGCAGGTAGTATCCGAACGACAATCTGAGGTACGTTCCGCATGAAAAAGATTGAAGCCATCATCCGTCCGTTTCGCATCGACGATGTCCGTGAAGCGTTGGGAGAGTTGGGAGTGAAGGGGATGACACTTACGGAAGTGAAGGGATACGGCCGTCAAAAGGGACACACCGAACTATATCGCGGTTCGGAATATCAGATCGACTTCCTCCCGAAGATCAAGCTTGAGGTGGTCGTTCCGGATAAGCTCGCAGACAAAGTGATTGACACCATTATGAATGCAGCAAAGACCGGCCAGGTGGGGGACGGAAAGATTTTTGTGTATGACGTAGAGGATGTCATTCGGGTGCGGACTGGTGAATCGGGAGAGGATGCCCTCTAGAAGCGCAGTTGAAAAGCCTAACCGCAGAGAGCGCTGACCTGCCCGCCTTAATGCACCATGAGGCAGGCGGGGGTCGCAGAGGAAAAAAGTTTTGTTTTCTGTCCTTATTCCAATCATTTACTCTGCCTGCCCGCCGCTTCGCTCTGGCAGGTGGGCGATCTCTTCGGTAGAATTTCTTTTGATGGGTTTTCAACCGCGTCTCTAGCAGGGACCACAAAGGCTAAACAATGGAGAATGAGACCCCGTTCTTGACCGACGGGGTTTTTCACATGGAGACTTCACCAACCATACCGGAAGATTTTCGTTGCGGGTACGCGACAATAATCGGTGAGCCGAACGTGGGCAAATCGACGCTGATGAACGGTCTTCTCCAGCAAAAGATCTCTATTGTTACGAACAAGCCGCAGACGACCCGCCATAAGATTCTCGGCATTTTATCCGGCGAAGGCCACCAGGTTGTTTTCCTCGACACGCCAGGTATCATCAAACCACGGTACCTCCTTCAAGAGGCGATGATGCAGTTCGCCACATCCGCCATGGCGGACGCAGACGTGCTTCTCTTTATGATTGATGCCACATCTCCGAAAATGGACAAAGACCTTGCCCATGAGGAAGCGTTCAGCAGACTGCAGGGAATGCAGAAGCCGGTGCTCCTGGTCATTAACAAATCTGATGCGGTAAAGAAAGGGGGCATTCTCCCCATTATCGATTTCTACTCGAAGGCGTTTCCGTTCAAAGAGATACTCCCGATTTCTGCGTTGAAGCTCGATGGCACGGCGGAGCTTCTCAAAGAGATCATCCGCCTGCTTCCACAGCATCCGCCATTCTATCCGCTCGATATTGTCAGTGAGGCAAGCGAACGGTTCTTTGTCGCAGAGATCATCAGAGAGAAAATCTTCATGAAGTACAAAGAGGAAATTCCATACTCCGCGACGGTCGACATCGTGGAGTTCAAGGAGCGCGAAGTGGGCCTGCGCGCCCGCCTGCCCTTTGGTACTCTCAGAGGCGGGCAGGCCGGAGGGTCCCGACTTGTCGGGAGCCCGCAGGCGGGCAAGACGTTCATCAGTGCCGATATCTACGTTGAGCGCGATTCCCAGAAGGGGATTCTGATCGGAAAGCATGGTGGAGCGTTGAAAGAGATTGGCCGGATGGCCCGGACGGATATCGAGAAGTTCCTGCAACGTCCGGTTTTTCTTGAGATGCACGTCAAGGTCCGGCCCGATTGGCGGAGGGATGATACGTGGCTGGCGAGGCTGGGATACAGGCAGTCCTAGACCGCAGCACTTTCTCACATTGCACCATCGTTGCATGGCAGACGTCAAACCATTCCGTGGCCTTCGCTACAATCCTGGCAAAGTAGACATCCGGACGGTTGTCTCTCCACCCTATGACGAGATCTCTGATGGGTATCAGGAGGAATTGTATCATCTCAATCCCTACAATGTCGTCCGGCTGATCCTCGGTAGGGAGCAGGATCGGTACAAGGAGGCGGCGGAATGTCTCGCGACATGGCAAAAGGATGGTATTCTCAAACGTGACGTTCGACGTGCGGTATACGTTCTCTCCCAGTCCTTCAAGCATACGAATGGTGTTACGCTCCAGCGCTACGGATTCATTGCACTATGCAGGCTGGAGGAACTCTCCAGTGGTGTGATCCTGCCACACGAGCGCACGCTCTCCAAGCCGAAGGAAGACCGCTTCCGATTGATGCGGGCAACGAACGCCAACCTGAGTCAGGTTTTCGGACTCTATGCTGATCCGGACAAGGCAATCGACCGCATGCTCCGTGCGGCAATGAATGCCTCTCCGATACAGGAGGTGATGTTCGAGAAAGTGATCAACCGGCTATGGGTGGTGGAGGATCAGGACCTGGTTGAGGCCATTGCTGCCGCGATGAAGCCGAAGAGTATTCTGATTGCAGACGGCCACCATCGGTACGAAACAGCCCTGATGTACCGCGACATGATGCGCCTTAAAACCCCGGACTATTCCGGTGATGAACCGTTCAATTTTGTCATGATGTTTCTCTCGAGCATGGATGCCGAAGGGCTGGTGATCTTGCCAACACACAGAATTGTCCACGGCCTTCCCTCGTTCGATGCCACCGATCTTCAAATGCGGCTGGCGAAGAACTTCACACTAGAGACGGCCCGGTCACAGCAGGAGCTGCTCACAAGACTCAAAGGTCATTCACGGTATGCGTATGGCGTGGTAACATCAGATTCCTTTTATCTGATTACGCTTAAGTCAGACAATCTTCTTCCGTCCTTGATCGGCGCCGAGGTCCCGATGGAAGTGAAGGAACTCGACGTTACCCTTCTCCATTGCCATGTCATCGAGGGTCTGCTCGGGATCAGTCCTAGAGCGCAGGAGTCGAAGCTGAACCTGGACTATGTGAAAAGCATCGAGGAAGCATCCCAGGCTGTACAAGAGAAGAAGGCGCAGGTCGCCTTCATTCTCAATCCCACACCATTGGAGCAGGTGAAAAGCGTTGTCCGCGCGGGACACACGTTGCCGCAGAAGTCGACGTACTTTTATCCCAAGCTTCTGTCCGGTTTGGTAATGAACATTCTGGAACCATAAAATGAACTCCGAACGGACGCGCATCTGGATCGGGTTCGTGATCATCAGTCTCGTGTGGGGGTCCACATGGCTGGCAATCAAGATCGGTTTGGCGAGCGTACCGCCGTTCTTCGCGGCAGGGATTCGCTTTCTCATTGCGTCAGCGGTGCTGTACGTGATTCTCCGTTTGCGTGGGCTGTCGATCATCCTTACTCCGGAAACTATAAAGCTCTACGCCGCACTTATCTTCCTCTCGTATAGCATCCCGTTTGCGCTTGTGTATTGGGGGATGCAGTACATACCCAGTGGGTTAAGCAGTATCCTGTTTAGCGCATATCCTTTTTCGGTGGCGATTTTCTCACATCTCCTCCTTGCGAAGGAGCGATTGACCTGGTTCAAGATTGCAGGCATCGTCTTTGGTTTTGTCGGGATTGTCATTATCTTTTCTGGAGACGTCCATTGGACGGAAACTGCCGGCGTTTTGGGGATGGCGTGTATCCTTGTGAGCACCGTGATGCAAGCGCTGGCGGTAGTCCTGATCAAGAAATACGGTCAGCCGATCAGTCCGTTTGTGATGAACTTTGTCGGAATGCTTGGCGGGGGAGTGATCCTGGGAACGCTCGGGTTGGCGACGGAGTCCTTCAGCGAGATAGTCTGGGACACAGCGGCAGTGGGTTCCATTCTGTATCTTGCGATCATCGGTTCCGTCCTTGCCTTTGTTACGTACCACTGGCTCCTCAAGCGGATCGAAGCCGTGTACCTGTCCCTTGTCAGCTTTATCAATCCGATTGTTGCCGTTGTGTTGGGCGCCATCATTCTTCGTGAGACCCTGGCGCCCAGCGTCCTCATCGGAGCAAGTTGCGTCCTCGTTGGGATACTGGTGGCAAATGGAAAACAGATCGTCGGTAGAATCTTCAATCACTCATAGTCGCGTGGCATCGCACCGTGCACGTCTCTACGGTGCATGGGTATTCCTCGTTTTCGTGATCCCATCTCTTCCCCTCTTCTCCCAGGAACACCGATCATTTGAAAAGGAAGGCCGCTTCATTGCGCCCGATCAGGGTCTTTCTCTTGGAACCGCTCATCAGAAGATTTCGTCGTATGATGGTCCCCAGCCGTTCGATATACTAAAGTACGACTTGGCCGTCTCGCTCCCCATGGCGACGAATGACCTTAGAGGAACGCAGACCATCACGATGCGGCTGAAGTATGCGGTGGATTCGTTGGTGCTCCACGGGGTCGGTCTGCAGTTCGACACGGTTCGCGTGGATGGCGTCCAGAAAAACACCAGCCAGAATGTGCAGGCCGAAACCTTCACCATCCACCTCAACGGGATGCGGAACGCAGGTGATACGCTCCGCGTCCAGATTGTGTATCTGCGCTCACCGGCCTATCCCCGTCCCAGCTCCCGGCAGGGATACTACTTCTTCCTTAACACAATCGGCAACCCCGCCAACCTCGGCTACACATTCTCCGAGCCTTCGGACGCAAGATTCTGGATGCCATGCTATGATGAACCATGGGAAAAGGCAACCGC
Source organism: Bacteroidota bacterium (assembly GCA_016844425.1). The sequence continues at coordinate 56 of JAERML010000134.1, read as the reverse complement.
GGAACTTCGGATCACCGTTCCCGACGGTTACGTGGCTGCTTCCAACGGCAGATTGC
>JAERML010000133.1 GCA_016844425.1 Bacteroidota bacterium | reverse complement strand
GCCGGGGTTGGGTCATGTGTGGTTGCGAACAAGGTTCCTGGGATCCGCGCTGCCTGCTGCCATAACGAATTTGTTGCCCGAAACGCCAGGGAACACAATGACACGAACCTACTCACTCTGGGAAGCAGGGTAACAGGGTCAGAAGTCTGCAAGGAGATCCTCAGGGTGTGGCTTGAAACCTGGTTTGCTGGTGGCCGACATAAGAGTCGCGTTGAGAAGATCATCGAAGTAGAACGGCGTTTTTTGAAGTGATTTCACTGAATCTGGTTGAAACGGCCAATTCAGGTATTCAGCCAACCCGTGCCATAGTTCACCGATCAGTCTGCCAACAAAGATTTCCCTTGACTATTGGTGCGCTTAGGGGTATCTTTGTACAAGTTTATCCAATGATCACCCTATCTATTTGTTCTTAAATAAGTTCGCAACAAGAGCCGCGTTTCACCCAACCTCCCGTTATTGTAGTCTAGAGCTGAAGATTCTAAGAGGACCACGAACAAGTCAAGGAGATGGATGCAATTTCGACTTAAATATGTGTATTTTGTGCTGTTTTCAGCCATTCTGGGCCATATTGGATGCTCTCCAGTTAGCGAGAATGTTGTAAAGAAATCAAGGGTCGACAATGTAGCTGAAGCAAGCCAAGATAGCGGATCGCAGAATGGCGCTCAACTGGCAACGGAATCACTTGTGGACCCGGCCACCCAGATGATTATCCGCAGCTATGGTCCGACAATCAGGAGGCTCATTCTCGCGGTCATGAAAGCCGAATCAAGGTTCTCGCATGAGGCCCAAAGCAACAAGGGTGCAACCGGACTTATGCAAATAATGCCAGTGACGAGCAATGAGGTGGGGAGAGTCCTCGAAATAGAGGACATGGCACATCCCAAGAATAATATTCATGGCGGTGTCTACTACCTCCGGAAACTCTACAATTTGTTTGATGGGGCGGAGCCATCTGACCGGATCAAGCTTACGTTGGCAGCCTATAACGCCGGCATCGGCAGGGTCTACGATGCCCAGATGCTTGCTGCGTATTTCCATGACAACCCGAGAAAATGGGATGCAATCAGGGATGCCCTCCCTCTTCTGTCCAAACGGTTCTATACGCTGCACAGAAACGTCTGGGGTCAGGAGAAACCAAAAGTGGCTGGGTGGTTTGGGAACTCGAGAGAGACGCTTGCGTACGTCGAGAGGATCATGGATTACTACGATGAGTACCGGCTGCTATTGAACTAGAGTGGTACAGTTTTCAGAAATGAAGAACGCCCGTCGGCTCGCCGACGGGCGTTTCTGCTTGTAGGATGATACGGTCGCCTACGGAAGGAGGATTGCCGATGCGATGACTGTTGTCCAGATGCCGTCCTTGTGACCTTCCGCCGATTGGGTGATGTTGTAAGTCTTGACGATCTTGCCGCTCATTTTGTACATCTTCTCCCTCTCATCCCAGGCAGTATCGGGATTGAACTCTACGCCCAATGTCGTTGCCAACATCGTTGCTGCGAGGTCCTCCGCATATTCACCAGCCTTTTCATCTGTCTCACCATAAGGATGATGTTCCGAAAGATAGCCATACTGGCTTGTATCCGCAGGTGTGGCAACTCCAATTGAGGCGGCAATGAGTCTGTTTGGTTCGTTCGTTGCATTTCTGGCCATCACGGCAAATGTGATCTGCCCCGGTTGAAGCAGCTTCAACCCTTCCTCTGTCGGAATTCGTTTGCACCCCGGCGGATAGATACTGGAGACTGTTACCAGGTTACACTTTTCGATTTTTGCATCACGAAGGGCAAGCTCAAATGACTGCAAGTAGTCCTTATGGCGACCCACGCCCTTGGTAAAGAACATTTTTCCCGGTACGTACACGTTCTCATCTCCTCGATATGATGGTGGTAACGATAGGTTGACTATGCTCTCTTCACACGCACGAACCGCCGCTTGCCGACCTTCAGAATGACGCTTTTGTCGAGGTGAATGACGGCAGAAGCATCCGTAACACGCTCTCCATCCACACTGACACCACCTTGGTCAATCATCCGACGGGCGTCGCTGTTGGACGAGACAAGTTTCGTCTCAGTCAATAAACGCATGACGCTGATAGTGCCATTGTCCACGGCGACGGAAATTTCAGGGACCTCATCGGGGAGGTCTTTCTTCACAAAGATACGGTCGAATTCTTCCTCAGCAGCCCGTGCCGCCTCTTCTCCATGGTACAGCGTGACAAGTTCACGCGCCAGCCTCCGCTTCAGATCTCTCGGGTTGACTGACGGATCGGTGAGTTGTATCTTGATGATTCCAAGCTCGGGATCTGGAACATTGGTTGTCAGGATCGCTGATGCCAATGTAGTTGTCAAGTGACTTGCTCATCTTCTCTACACCGTCGGTACCGGTAAGGATTGGCAGGGTAATGGCAATCTGTGGCTCCAGGCCATGTTCGCGCTGGATGTCCCGTCCAACCAGAAGGTTAAACTTCTGGTCGGTCCCTCCCAACTCAATATCAGATTCAATCGCCACCGAGTCCATTGCCTGGGCGAGAGGGTAGAGCATCTCATGGATGCTAATTGGTTCGCCGGCCTTGTAACGTCGCTCAAAATCATCCCGCTCAAGCATGCGCGCCACAGTGTATTTGCTTCCGAGAGCAATGACGTCAGCAAAAGTCATCTTTCCCAGCCACTCCGAATTGTACAGCATCTGGATCTTCTTGGTCGAGAGGATCTTTGTTGCCTGCTCGAAATACGACTGGCCGTTCTTCCTGGTTTCTTCGATGGTTAGAGGTGGACGAGTCTTGCTGCGGCCGGAGGGGTCGCCGATCATTCCAGTGAAGTCCCCAACGATAAGCGTAGCCTGGTGACCGAGGTCCTGGAACTGTCGCAACTTGCGCAAAACCACAGAGTGTCCGAGATGAAGGTCCGGGCGGCTCGGGTCGCACCCCAACTTAACGTTCAGTGGTTTCTGAGTCTTGATGGATTTCTCGAGCTTTCGGACGAGGTCTTCTTCAGGAACGATCTCAGCGACACCTCGCTTGATGACGTCCATTTGCTCGTTGAGGGGGGGAAACAATGCGCTCACTTACCTCGCATACCGTTGTCTGATTCGTCGTTCGGTATCGCGTTTTGCGATATCCTGTCTCTTGTCGTATTCCTTCTTGCCTTTCGCAACTCCGAGCAAGACTTTTGCGACAGAGTTCTTGAAGTATACTTTCAGCGGAACCAGCGTCAACCCCTTGTCCACAAGTCGGCCGGCAATCTTCCGTATCTCCTTCTTGTGCAATAGCAGCTTCCGTGTCCGGATGGGATCAACATTCGCATAACTGCCCTCCTTGTACGTATTGATGTGCATGCCGACGAGCCACACCTCGCCGTTCTTGATCAGTGCGTAGCCGTCAGAGAGATTGGCGTTGCCTTGCCGGAGAGACTTGACTTCTGTACCCTTGAGGACAATGCCGGCCTCGTAGGTGTCGAGTATGGCGTAGTCATGCCGGGCCTTGCGATTGGTAGTGACGAGGTGCTCACCTGCCGCATCCTGATCTGCCATCTCGTGTGGTCAAAATTTTTGTGCATAGTATACCGAAATTGTCCGGCAAAATCAATTTCATTTTCGTGTTCCAATACCAAATCACGCATTCCTCCGTCTAAAGGGTTGGTTGACTTTCAGACGACCTTTGAGTATATTTTTCCCACTTTAGTCCGCACTTGCATCGACCACCAATTAGACGTCACCGTTTTCGAACCTGACGACACACTATATTGCTCAGTTGTACGGGCGTGAACTCCGCGAGGTCGATCTGTACAGTCGGTCAGACAAATCTGGGCGACACTAAAGTGTTACATTACTAGCGAAGCAGGGTCAACGACCCTCAGTGAGGGAAGCGATTTCCCTTTTTTTGTTGCTATTCTTGAGGAATGCATGCCAGAAAAGTCATTTGACGTAATTGTTGTTGGTGGTGGCCCTGGGGGATATACTGCCGCCATTAGAGCCGCCCAACTTGGTATGTCGACCGGGATTATCGAGCGGGACAAGCTCGGAGGAGTCTGTCTGAACTGGGGATGTATCCCCACCAAAGCGCTCCTGAAAAACGCGGAGCTGCTCCAAGCGTTCAAGAAAGCTGACGAGTGGGGCATTACTTACGACAACCTGAAATTTGACTTCAGCAAGATCATCAAGAGAAGCCGCGGCGTCTCCGACAAAATCTCCAAGGGTGTCGAGTTTCTGATGAAGAAAAACAAGATCGACTACATGCCCGGCTATGGTACTCTGCTCGGTAACGGTGTTATCGAAGTGAAGGCAGAAGGAAAGCCCGCGGAAAAGGTGAGGGCAAAGCACATCATCATTGCGACGGGCGCGAGGGCTCGCTCGATTCCGGGAGTGGCCATCGACCGAAAGCGCATTATCACAAGCACGGAAGCGATGAACCTTCCGGAACAGCCCAAGTCCATGGTGATCGTTGGTGCGGGGGCAATCGGGATAGAATTTGCCTACTTCTACAATGCCATCGGCACCAAGGTTACCGTTGTTGAGATGATGCCCGGGATCCTGCCGGTCGAGGACCGCGAACTGACGAAGCTGATGCAGTCAAGCTTCAGAAAACAAGGGATTGACATCCTGACCGAAACCAAAGTCGAAAGTATGAAAGCAGGCGCCAACGAGGTAACGGTTGTGGTGACGACACCGGAAGGAAAGCAGGAGCTCAAGGGCGATGTTGCACTCATGGCAATCGGCGTGCAGGGCAATGTGGAGGGATTTGGATTAGACAAGGTCGGTGTGGTGGTGGACCGGGCGCATATCAAGGTGGATAAGGATTACCGAACAAATGTCCCTGGCGTATATGCTATAGGAGACGTGATTGGTCCCCCGTGGCTTGCTCATGTTGCTTCGGCGGAAGGAATCCATTGCATCGAAGCCATTGCCGGGAAGAATCCGCCGGCGATTGACTATTCCACTATTCCCGGCTGTACGTATTGCCAGCCTCAGATTGCCAGTGTTGGCTTAACCGAGGAGAAGGCAAAGGAAGAGGGATACGAGCTGAAGATCGGCCGATTCCCCTTCAGGCCACTTGGGAAGGCGATGGCGATTGGTGAGACGGAAGGAATGGTAAAGCTGATCTTCGATGCAAAGTATGGTGAATTGCTTGGTGCCCATATTATGGGGTCGGAGGCAACAGAAATGATTGCCGAACTTGTGGTTGCGAAGAAGCTGGAGACAACAGGGAAAGACCTATTCCATACCATCCACGCACACCCGACGTTAAGTGAAGCCGTGATGGAAGCGGCCGCCGTCGCATACGGAGAAGCAATCAATATCTAGGTGGATTAGTGAGATCGGTTGGTGTCATCAATCTTGGTCGGACGGACTATAAAGGATGCTGGGATCTACAGCAGCGCCTGTTCGATCAGCGGAGCGCTGGTGAAGTTAGTGATCTTCTTCTTCTCACTGAACACGATCACGTGTACACAATCGGTAAGGGTGGTGACAAGAACCACCTACTTGCCAACGATGAGGAGCTAAAGTCGAGGGGTGTAGCGGTTTACCAAAATGACCGTGGCGGCGATATTACATATCACGGTCCGGGACAGTTGGTTGGTTATCCAATTCTCGACCTCAACAATTACTACCTTGATCTTCATCGCTATCTGAGAGACCTCGAAGAGGTAATCATCCGTACATTAGCAGGCTACGGTGTCAGCGCATCAAGAAATGCCGACTATACAGGCGTGTGGGTGGGAAATGACAAGATCTGCGCGATCGGTGTCAAGACGAGCCGGTGGATTACGATGCATGGATTTGCGTTCAACGTGAACACGGATCTTTCTTATTTTGAACGAATCATTCCATGTGGAATTCTCGAGAAGGGGGTAACGTCGCTGCAGCAGATTTTGGGACGGAAGATCGATCTTTCTGATGTCGCCGCACAGGTCGTCGAGAAATTTTCCTTGGTATTCCAGGCACAAGCACATGATCACGGCAGGCGCACACTGAGTGATGAAGTTGGTACGGAAGTCCTTACAGTCGTCCGCGAGCACGAATCTTCACAGAGCAAAGGATAACGAGTTGGCTCAAGCGAAATCTTCAAAGCCCGTCGCTCAAACAACAGGGTCGAACGGAGAATCGGGGAGAGGTCGGGCAGTCATCACTGCAACTCACTTGGCGAAGGACCAGGTTCTCTCCGCTTACAAAAACAGCGTCGCTGCTCGTCTCATTGATCAGAAAATTCTCATCCTTCTCAAGCAGGGGAAGTGCTTCTTCCACATTGGCGGATCGGGGCACGAGATTGCTCAGACGGCGACAGCCTTGGCAATGAAGCCGGGGTATGATTGGGCCTATCCATACTATCGTGATCTTGGGTTCTCACTTCAGTTTGGTTACACCATTGAAGAGATCATGTTGGAGGCACTGCATCGCAAAGGCGGACCAAGCAGCAACGGATTTGCTATGCCATTTCATTATGGACACAAGAAGTGGAGAATCATCGCGCAGTCGAGTCCGACCGGCACGCAGTATCTGCAGGCGGTGGGAACTGCAATGGGTGCAGTGAAGGATGGAAAGGACGAGGTGGTCTACGTCTCCTCCGGTGAAGGGGCAACGAGTGAGGGTGAGTTTCATGAAGCGGTCAATTGGGCAGCTCGTGAACACTTCCCGGTCATCTTTCTCATTCAAAATAACAAATACGCAATCTCGGTGCCGATCAACGATCAGATGGCTGGCGAATCGGTGTTCGGACTGGTGAAGGGATATGAGGGTCTGAATCGGTATCGGGTGGACGGTTGTGACTTCAGCGCGATGTACGACGTGGCTGCCGACGCAGTGGCTAAAGCGCGGCGGGGCGATGGCCCGAGCGTGATTGAAGCAGATACCGTCCGGCTGCTTCCTCATTCTTCATCAGACGATCAAAGGAAATATCGGGATTCAAAAGATCTTGAGGAAGACCTGAAGAAGGAAATCCAGAACCGGATTGACCGCGCTGCAGAATGGGCAGAAGAACAGCCAATGCCGGAGGTTCATGAGCTGGAGCAGTATGTATATTCTCAAAAAATAATGGTCCCCGTCAAGGGATTCTCTGAGCCTGACCATAAGGGGACAAACATTGTCATGGTCGATGCGATCAACCACGCCCTCGCTGAGGAGATGGATCGGAACCCGAAAATGTTGATCTATGGTCAGGATGTTGCCGGAAATAAAGGTGGGGTCTTCACTGCAACTAAGAGTCTGACTGCAAAGTTCGGGGCTTATCGTGTGTTCAATTCCCCCCTCGCAGAAGCAAGTATTGTGGGGACAGCGTTTGGGTTGGCTGTCCGCGAAGACTACAAGCCGGTGGTTGAAATCCAGTTCGGGGACTATATCTGGCCTGCGTTCATGCAGATCAGGGACGAGGTGGCAACGC
>JAERML010000132.1 GCA_016844425.1 Bacteroidota bacterium | reverse complement strand
GAAAAACACAGTGTAACAACAGAACTCATCCCCCGGCCCCTTCTCTTACAAAAGAGAAGGGGGGTGATTTCAGCGTAGATTCAACTAAGTCCCTCTCTTCACCAAGAGAGGGATTTAGGGTGAGCTCGATGTCTACAGACTTTTTCAGCATCCTGCTAGACTGTTGCAATGCAACATGGTGTACAATATCCGATGCTGTATAAAACCCCCACCATGCACGCGAGGTGAATAATGGCCGTAAAGAAAGTCGACAAAATATGGATGAATGGAAAGTTCATCAATTGGGATGATGCGAACATCCATATCCTCTCTCACGTCATCCACTATGGATCAAGTTGGTTCGAAGGTATCCGGTGTTACAAGACGGCAACGGGGTCCGCCATCTTCCGTCTCGACCGTCATATCCGTCGCCTGTTTGACTCCACGAAGATCTACCGCACAAAGATCCCCTTCACCGAAGCTCAGATTGAACAGGCTATCCTTGAAACAATCCGCATTAACAAGATGCAGGCCTGCTACATCCGTCCAATTGTGTACCGCGGGTACGGTGACGTGGGAGTCAATCCGTTGAACTGTCCGGTCGACGTGACGATTGCGGTGTGGGAGTGGGGGAGCTACCTTGGACCCGAAGCGCTTCAGAATGGAATCGATGTCTGCATTTCCACCTGGGCACGGCCCGCGCCGAACACGCTTCCTCAAATGGCGAAGGCGGGGGGGAACTACATCCTCTCCCAGCTTATGAAGATGGAGGCGATCCAGGCCGGCTTCCACGAGGCAATTGCACTTGACGTGCATGGGAACCTGAGCGAGGGCTCGGGCGAGAACCTCTTTGCAATCAGGGACGGCATCATCTACACGCCGCAGTTGTCATCGTCACTTCTGCCGGGTGTGACCCGCGCATCGGTGATGCAGCTCGCCGAGGAGGCCGGACTCAAGGTGGTCACTACCAACCTGCCGCGAGAATTCGTGTATGTTGCCGACGAGTTGTTTTTCACCGGTACCGCTGCCGAGATCACTCCCATCCGGTCGGTGGACAAGCAACTCGTTGCCGACGGCAAACCGGGACCGGTCACGCTTCAACTGCAGAAAATCTTCTTTGATATCGTCAAGAATGGGAACGACTCCCACAAGTGGCTGAAGCACGTGTATAACGACTGACAGAATTCTGCCGGACGCCGGGACCACATCATACCGGCGTCCATCATTTCTGCGTCACCATGGAGGTGTCTCATGAAAAGAAAACCACGCCGTCTGAAACAGACATCGAAATTCACCAAGCTACCGCTCTCTTCGCGCAGAAGGTCACTTAAAAGCTCCTCTCGCCCCGACGAACTCTCGCGCATGATCAATCGAATTCTCGTCCCGATTGATTTCTCCAGCCATTCCAAGAATGCCCTCAAGTACGCGATTCCGATGGCAGAGCAATTTGGCGCGACATTGCATCTCGTGTATGTGGTCGAGCCGACGATCTATCCTGCCGACCTGGGGTTCGGCCAGGTGGTAATGCCCGGCGTGGAAGATGAGCTCCGGGAGAAGGGTGCGGAAGAGTTGAAGAGTCTGATTGCAGAGGAGATCGGCACGCGTGTGAAGGCGACGTCCGCAGTCCGGACGGGAAAGCCCCACCAGGAAATTCTGCAAGAAGCGGCAGAGCAAAAGATCGATCTCATCGTCATTGCCACTCACGGCCATAGCGGTGTTGAGCACATCCTCTTCGGTAGCACCGCGGCGCGCATCATGCGTCTTGCAAAGTGCCCGGTGTTGATTGTGAGGCCGCAAACGACAGAGTAGGGTTCGTCATTTCTCCCGTTCCACCACAAAATCCGCAAAGGCAAGGAGCGACTGTTTGCTCGGTGAGTTGGGGAACGAGGCGATATCCTTCCGCGCGAGATCGGCAAAGAGGTGGGCTTTGGCAGCGGCATATTCCAGTCCGCCATAGTTCGTGACGAAATCGACTACCGCGGCGACCTTCATTTTCTTCCCCCCATTCTTAACCAACCCAAGAATCTCCTTTCCTTCCCGCTTGGGCGCGTTTGCCAAGGCATGGATCAAGGGAAGCGTCAACTTCTTCTCATGCAGATCAAGGCCGGTCGGTTTGCCGGTGATGCTCTTTCTCCCCACATAATCCAGCAAGTCATCCCGTATCTGGAACGCCAGCCCCACGTGCTCGCCGTAGTCCCGCAACATCCGTAGCTTCTCCCCGTCGCCGGTGGCGCTGCTCGCGCCGATCTCGCAGCACGTGGAGAGGAGGGACGCCGTTTTGTCGCCGATGATTTTCAGATAGGTCTCTTCATCCATGTCGAGTTGACGACTCTTCTGGATCTGGTGGATCTCTCCTTCGCTCATCCGTCGGACGGATGTGGAGGTGATTTTCAGGAACTGGAAGTCGTCGTGCTCTAAAGAAAGCAGGAGGCCTCGCGAGAGAAGGTAGTCTCCCATCAGGATGGCAATCTTGTTTTTCCAGACCGCGTTGATGGAGGCAAAGCCGCGGCGCGTATCGGCTTCGTCGATGACGTCATCGTGGACGAGGGTGGCTGTATGGAGGATCTCCACAAGCGTCGCCCCCCGGTAGCTCCTCTCGTTTACCCCGCCGCACAACTCGGCGCTGAGAAGGACAAGGATGGGACGGACTTTCTTTCCCTTTTGCTTGATGATGTACTTGGTGACGAGGTCGACCAGTCCAACCTTCGACCGGATCGACCGGGCAAAGAAGTCCTCGAAGACTTCAATATGGTGCTGGATCGGTGAGCTGATTTCTTTGATGGTCAAGCGGAACCTGTAGTGTACTGTTCAGTGTGAGTTTCAGGTGTCCTTGTTCTTTCCCCGCCACGCCATTGCCGATATCCCGATGCTGACCTCATAGAGAACAAGGAGAGGAACGGCAAGAAGAATCTGGCTGACCGGGTCGGTCCCGGGGGTGAGCACTGCCGCGAGGATGAACATGGCCACAATGGCGTGCCTTCGGTAATGACGCATGAACGCGGGTGTCAGGATCCCGAGCTTCGACAGAAACCAGGAGACCATCGGCAGCTCGAACACCACCCCTGCAGCCAGCATCACGCTGATAATGAAGCTCATGTACTCATTGATGGCGATGTTGTTCTCAATCTCCGGCGATCCAAACCCCGCGAAGAATTGAAGAGCCGTGGGAAGCATCAGGAAGTAGGCAAAGGTGATCCCCGCGAGGAAGCAGAAGGAGGAGAAGAACACGATCCACTTGATGTAACGCCGCTCCTTCGGCATCAACCCCGGCGCGATGAATGCCCAGACCTGGTACAGGATATTGGGGATGTTGACGATGATCCCGCCGATGATGGCCACTTCAAAATAGAGAAAGACCTGGCCAAACGGCTTGAGGTTCTGCAGGTGAATGGGCTGTTGACCCACCGCGAGGTTCCGGTTCAGCTCCAGCACGGGGCGGAGGAGGACGTCGTTCATCAGCCAGTCGATAAAGAACCAGCACAGCGCGGTGGTCAGAACAACGCCGATGAGGATCTTGATCACACGCCAGCGGAGTTCCTCGAGGTGGTCGAGGAAGGACATCTCCTGCTCGGTTGATTCCGCGTTGGCCTCGGCTTCAGGGGGCTTTATCTTCTTCGCGCTCACGTCCGGACTAGAAGAGATTGTTTTCGAATTGCAAGCATCTAAAATATCTGGTTCTCATACTGGAGTCCGATGCTGAAGACATGCAACGTTCCGTTGGGAACAAAAAAATAGGGGAGCCTAGTGTTCAACGGGATCACACCATAATCAATAAGGATAATGAGGGGACTCTCGATTCCGAACCGTGCAAGCGGAAGTGCCATTCCCACACCATATCGCAGTGAAGGATCTCCCCGAGTGCCATAGATGCTCTGGTACGGCTGGATGTACTCACCGATTCTTCCCGAGACGAACTCGAAGAGGGTAACTTCACCCCCGAATCCCCAGAACGATCGCTGACCATCCACAGGGCCATTTAGGAAATTCCGATACTCCCCAGTGACCAGCAGTGCAAAGGGAACAAGGTCTCCTTCCCGATCGGGAAGAATGTTCATGGAAAAAGCAACGCCGGCACGGAGATAACGGGGGAGGTTTACAATGTCATTGGAGACGGACTGTTGCTGACCCGATGCCATCGGCTTGAAATCCGTGCCGAAGTTCTGAAGCGACGTACCAAGCGAAATAGTGTATGTCCCCGGAGCGTTCACAAGAGGTGCCGTGTGTGAGTAGACAAGGCCAAGATCAAAAAGAACCGGTGTGTTTGAACTTGCAATCGGAGGATTTCCGCTCACAACCTTGGCAACGAATCGGAACGTCTTCACAGTGAGACCGGCGTCCAACCCATCAGTGAGAGCACGCGCCGCCGTCACCCCAAGAATGTAGTCCGCAAGACTGACGGTACCCAACGTACCGTCTGGTGACGAAGCGCTGGTCACGACCACCTCCCCCTGAATGAATCTGTTGTACAGAAGCCCGAAGTTGGCAAACGGTGTTTCAAGTGTTCCGGTAAACGTAATGTATTTGAGAGAAAGGGGATCAAGATGGTTCAGGTTGCGCCGCGCGAAGCTGAATGACGCTCCATGGAGACCGGCCAAACCAGCAGGGTTGTACATCATCGCGGAGGTCGAGCGGACTGCGACAAATGACTCTCCCATCGCTATGCTGCGCGGGTCGCTCGGGGTGTCAAGCGATTGAAGTCCAGGTGAGAAGTATTGCTGAGGATATGCGGTCGAGAGAGCGAACAGTCCGGCGATTAGCAACCATCCAAGTCGTGAGTGTGATTTCGTTACCTTCATGGTCGTATCCTCATTGCAGCTCCGGATACAGCGGAAACTTGAGACACATTTCTTCCACCTTCTTCGCCACCGATGCGTAGACATCTTTTTTTCCCATGTTGACAATCACCTCGTCGATCAGGCCGCCGATATACTCCATCTCCTGCTCCTTCATGCCTCGTGTGGTCAATGCGGGTGTGCCAATACGGATCCCGCTTGTGATGAGCGGGCTCTTGTCGTCGAACGGACGGCGTTCTTGTTGACAGTGATGCCTGATTCATCGAGTGCTTCCTGTGCGTCCTTGCCGG
>JAERML010000338.1 GCA_016844425.1 Bacteroidota bacterium | reverse complement strand
CACGCATTACTTCCCGCAGGAGCGCCCGAACCTGATTCGACGAAGGTGGCTTCGCATAAGTGGGTATGTTTTTTCACTCGTTTCACTCCTCTGCGTCATTGTACTTCCCGCGTGGGGGCCTGCTGCCGTGGTCATCGCGAACGGTGTCTACGCGTTCTTCGTGCCCATATTGTTCCGCAAGGATTGTCCGGCGGAGTATAGGAGAATGAACCAGATCGTGAGGTGGACAGGTATCGGCATCGGTGCAAGTTCCTTTGCGTTTGGTTTCATTGTCGGAAGGCAGGGTGATTTTGTTGCGCTTCGGTTCCTGGGTCCCTTCGGTCTACTCCTAATGGCAATGCCTCTCGCCTACCTTGTGACCATCGGCCGGTACCATCTCTTCAATCTCGTCTTCCGGATCCGTCGAGGTGTGCAGTACTCATTCGTTTCGATCACCTGGCTTCTCGCGACAATTCTTGTGTTCATGGTCGCGCTCTCGCTCCTGGTGCAGGCGGAGATTCGTTTCCCGTACGTGAGAATCACCAGCAGTTCCATCGAGATCGTGGATACGCCGGCGTCAAGAGAGGAAAAGAATGCCATCGAGCGAGGAACTGTGGCGGCATTGGCCATCGGACTCACCTTCACCATCATGCGCCTTCACAAATCAGGTGGGCGTTTCCTGTCGCAGAAGTTCCACCGGGCGCAGTATGATTACCGCCGCATGGGGCGTGAACTTGCCGAGGTCATGTCCTCCACTCTGAGCATGACGCACCTGGCAAAAGGGATTGTTGAACGGCTCGCTTCGTTGATGAAACTCAAACGCGTAGGGCTTCTCTTCTTCCGTGACCAACAAGTCTGTTGCGCTCACGAAGCTTACGGCTTCGACGGGTCGACGTGGGAAGAGTTTTGTCTCGGCATCAATGACCAATGGGTGGACGGACTCAAGCCGTTCGACCAGGAGGTGCGTGTGGAGATCCTCCCCGGCCCATTGAGGGCGGCACTTGCCTCGAAAGAGTTCTTCTATGTCGTGCCGATCCGGTCCAAGGAAAGACTCGTCGGTGCGATGTTAATTGGAGAGAAGATGTCGGAGTCTGCGTTCACACCCGAAGATCATGAATTCCTGGGCGCTGTGGCACGACAGGCCTCGGTGGCCATCGAGAACGCGTTCCTGTACGAAGAACTCGCCGAACAGGAGCGGCTGAAGCATGAACTTGCCATCGCACGGAGAATCCAGCTCGAATCATTGCCTCAGACCACGCCCGATGTTGCAGGATTGCAGGTGGCTGGCATCTCAATCCCCGCGCTGGAGGTGGGGGGCGACTACTACGATTACCTCAACGGCGATGCGCGGACCCTGACCGTAATCGTCGGTGACGTCAGCGGCAAGGGAACATCGGCTGCCCTTTATATGTCCAAAGTGCAGGGAATACTCCGCTCGCTTCACGCGTTCGGACTTTCGCCCCGGGAATTGTTCATTCGCGCCAATCACCTTCTATGTAAGGACCTGGAGAAGCGATCGTTCATTACGGCAATGGGGGGCACATTCAAACCTGCAGAAAGACGGCTGACCCTCTCCCGGGCAGGACATCTTCCACTTTTTCACTATTCCACAAAGACGAAGCACACATCCAAAATCATCCCCCGTGGACTCGGGCTTGGCCTCGCCGCCCAGAATATTTTTGCCGATGAGTTGGAGGAAACCACGATTAGCTATGATGCGGGAGATGTCTTTGTTTTCGTGACGGACGGAATCACCGAAGGTCAGCGCGAAAGTGGCGAGGAGTTTGGTGAAGAGCGGCTGATGGAACTGCTCACCACGAGCGCGCAACAGCGGAACAAATCAAAGAGAGGTTGATTGCTGCAGTAGAAAAATTTGCACAGGGTGCCCGGCAACATGACGATCAGACGGTGGTCGTCGTGAGGGCGATGTAGAATTTCGGAGGACGGAGTTTGTAGTTGAGTGCACAGAAATTTAGGGTTCAAACTTCTCCGCGTAATCAGCCATGGCCGCTCGAACGACTTTTAACGCGTGCGACCGTCCATAGACCCGCTCGATATGTGCTTTCGCAGGCTGGCCAGGAACCAGCTTGTACGTAACGAAATAGTGCTCCAACCGCTCCACCAGTACCGGGGGCAAATCCTTGATGTCGCGAGCCCCGCCCCAGATCAAATCGTTCTCCAGCACTGCGATAATCTTGTCGTCCGCCTCCCCGTCGTCGATCATCTGTAAACCACCGACCACTTGCGCATGCACGATCACTTCGCCGCGCGTGATTTCCCGTTCGCTCAGAACACAGATGTCGAGCGGGTCACCGTCCCCCCGCTTTGATTTGGGAGAGAGACGTTGCGTCCTTCCACCGCAATATGTGCGCGGAACAAAGCCGTACAACGCCGGCGGCTGCGACGAACTCCGCTGGGGCCTGTCCACATGAAGATACCCGGAAACCTTATCCACCTCGTACTTCACGAGATCGAACGGTGTGATCTCCACAAACACATTCAGGATTTCGGGAGCAGCGTGGCCAACCTCCAAGCCATGCCATGGATGAGGACGGAAGTGACTGACAGGAATCGGGTGAGGATCTGTGTTTCTTCGGGAGGTGTGTTTGGGTGTGCGCATATGGTAAGAGCATCTCCTCTTGGAATACGTTGCTGCATGCTTCGAGAATGGATGTCATCATCTGTGCGTTGCAGTCGCTTTGATAGTACCAAACTTGCCGGACTAAATCAAAAATTGCTCGAAGCTAGGACAATCAGCAAAAAATAATGATGGG
>JAERML010000131.1 GCA_016844425.1 Bacteroidota bacterium | reverse complement strand
GGTCGCCGGGCCTCGCGAAGTCGCTGGGGAAGAAGCTTCCCCTTCAGCCGGGCAAAGGGTACAGCGTGAATATCCTGAAACCGGAACGGATGTTCCGCACCCCGCTGATCCTGACGGAAGCACGCGTTGCCATTACCCCCATGGGCGACTTCATCCGGTTCGCCGGTACAATGGAGCTTGCAGGACTCGATCTCTCCATCAACAGCCGTCGTGTTGAGGCAATTGTCAAGGCAGTCCCGCGCTATCTCTCGGGATTCCAACCAACGACCCTCACGAGAAGCGAACCATGGGCCGGACTGCGGCCATGCACACCGGATGGGCTGCCGTACATCGGGCGGTTTCGTACGATTCAGAATCTGGTGGTGGCGACCGGTCATGCCATGATGGGCGTTTCACTTGCGCCGATTACTGGCAAGCTCGTATCGGAGTTGATTCTCGCGAACTCTCCATCGATGGACATCAGTCCGTTGAGTGTCGAGCGATTTTCGTGATCAAGTGCTGAAACGATATAACGCAGAGACGTGTTGTTTTTCACCAGTGTCTCCAGTATCTTGTTCCCCATAAAGTTCGCCGGGGGTTTGCCCCTCATCTCATCTTACTCGAAAGGACTCCAACCAATGAGGCAACAAATGATATGTGTTGTATTCCTCCTCTCATTTATTGCGGCAGGATGCACGGAGAAGAAGCAGGAACAGCAGCAGATGCCGCAGAGCGCCCCACCGAGCCTTACACAGGCTCCGCATGGCGAGGCGAATGCGGTAGCAGGCGTGCAGTGGGTAATCCCAAAGAGTTGGGGTACGATGCCTCCCCGCCAGATGCGCGTGGCAACGTATGCCGTCCCTGCGGCGGGCGATGATTCGGAGGGGGGAGAGTGTGCGGTGTTCTTCTTCGGCAGTGGACAGGGTGGCGACGTGGATGCCAACATCGACCGTTGGGTTGGGCAGTTTAAGAATGCCGGCAAGCCGGCACGGTCCACGAAAGAAGTCAACGGGCTCAACGTGACCATGGTGCAAATTGCAGGGACCTACCTCGCGCCCGGCGGTCCGATGATGCAGTCGCAAGGGGAGAAGAACAACTACCGTTTGCTCGGAGCGATCGTAGCCGCCCCGGAAGGCTCGGTGTTTTTCAAGTTCACGGGTCCCGCCCAAACGGTTGCCGCGGCGGAGTCCGACTTCAATGCGATGGTCAACACACTGTCCAAGTAGCTCTCATCAATATCAGAACTCCTCCACGCCGTCTCCGCATCTGAGGCGGCGTTTGTCTTTTCCCAGAGAGAATTCGTTGACATTCTCCCAAAGAATCCTATCTTGAATCTAGCCCCGTTATCTCTGTCATCCAGCCTCCTGTGTCGCTCGTAGTCTCATCGCGCAATGGATGTTGTTACTCAAGCACCTAGTGGAGGACCTCATGCCTGCAATTGACATGCAATCGTTTGAGAAAAAGATCCATGTGCGGGCTATCCGCATGGAGGATTTCGACCAGATCGTGGCCTTGCAAGCGCTCTGTTTTCCCGGCATGAAACGGTGGACGCTGGAACAGATCGCAAGCCAGCTTCAGATCTTTCCGGAAGGGCAGATTTGCATTGAGTATGATGGCAAAATCGTTGCGTCGTGCAGCAGTCTGATCCTCGACTTCGCCCTGCACGGTGATCTCCATAACTGGCAGGACATTTCAAATGCAGGATATATCACCAACCACAACCCGGAAGGAAATACCCTCTACGGGATTGAAATCATGGTGCACCCGGAGTTCCGGGGGATGAAGCTTGCCCGACGCCTGTATGATGCGCGCAAGCGCCTGGCGATTGAAAAGAACCTAATGCGAATTGTGCTGGGTGGACGGATTCCCGGATATGGCCAGCATGCACAAGAGATGACAGCCAGGGAATACGTCAATAAGGTGATCCACAAGGATATGGTCGATCCGGTTTTGACGACGCAACTTGCCAACGGATTTGTATTGAAGCGGCTCATCGGGAAGTACATGGAGTCTGACAAGGAGTCCAAGGGATACGCGACGCTCCTTGAATGGTCGAACTTGGACTACTCGCCCGATCCGAGACGGGTGTTCGTACCTGCTAGTCCGGTCAAAATCTGCGTCGTGCAGTACGAAATGCGGAAGATTGCATCGTTCGAGGAGTTCATCCGGCAATGCGAGTTCTTCATCGATGTGGCGTCCGATTACCGCTGCGACTTCATCCTCTTCCCTGAGATCTTCACCACCCAGATGCTTTCTTTCATCGACGCTCCCCGCCCGGGGGTTGCAGTGCGGAAGCTTGCCGAATACACCCCGCAGTACATCGAACAATTCACCGGGCTCGCGGTAAAATACAACATTAACATTATCGGCGGCTCACACTTTGCCGTCGAAGATGACCATCTCTACAATATCGCGTATCTCTTCAAGCGGAATGGAGAAATTAACAAGCAATACAAGCTCCACATCACCCCAAACGAGCGCCATTGGTGGGGGGTCGAGCCGGGAAACAAGATAGAGGTCTTCGACACGGACAAAGGGAAGATATCCATCCAGATTTGCTACGATATTGAATTCCCGGAAGTCGGTCGTGTGGCCGCGGAGAAGGGGGCGCAGATCATCTTCGTGCCGTTCTGCACAGATGAGCGGTCCGGATACCTTCGGGTCCGCTACTGTGCCCAGGCGCGGTGTATCGAGAACCACGTTTTTGTGGCGATTGCCGGGACGGTGGGAAACCTCCCTTCTATTCACAATATGGACATCCAGTATGCACAGTCTGGCATTTTCACTCCGTCGGATGTACAGTTTGCCCGCGACGCGATAGAGGCGGAATGTACGCCGAACATCGAAACGGTGATCATCGATGAGGTGGACCTCGAGCTCTTGAAGCGTCACCGGCAAAGCGGGAGTGTGCTGAATTGGCGGGACCGCCGGACCGACCTCTACGAGATCAAGCTCAAACGGCAAGTGTGAAATCCCTTCGCCTCCGGCTGTGCGGGACCCCTGCTGGGCGAAAGCTCCTCTTCGCGTTGTTGTACCTCAGCGAAGGCGCGCCGATCGGGTTTCTGTGGTGGGCTCTCCCGACGCGTCTGCGGAGCGCGGGCGTGCCCGTTGAGGATATCACGGCACTAACTGCCCTCCTCGTTATTCCCTGGACGTTCAAATTTGCCTGGGCTCCTTTTGTTGATGTCCTCCGGTCTTTGCGGTGGACTCGCCGCTCATGGATCGTTGCAGCCCAGCTTATGATGGGCCTTGCTCTCCTCCCGCTCCTCGTTCTTGATCTCCACACAGATCTTGCGCTGATTGTTCCTTTTCTGGTTCTTCATGCCGTTGCGGCTGCAACGCAGGACGTTGCCATTGACGCATATGCCATTGCGACGGTTCCTACGAGCGAGCGCGGGGCGCTGAACGGCTGGATGCAATCGGGCATGCTGCTTGGGCGTTCGGTGTTCGGAGGTGTAAGCCTGCTCCTGTTCGAGCGACTGGGGAGCCCCGCAGTACATCTTCTGCTGATAACAACCATTTGGTTGTCGATGGTTGTTCTCCTTTTTTCGCGAGATGGTACCGAACCAGCTCCACACGGAAAGATGAGAGAACGATGGCAGGAATTCGCAGCACGCGTCAAGAGCGCACTTCAGATACGGGCGTCATGGCTCGGATTGCTCTTCGCGCTCATAGCCGGTGCAGGATTCGAAGCTGTGGGCGCAGTGGCCGGGCCATTTCTGTTGGACCGCGGGCTTACGTCAGAGCATGTAGGAACGTTCTTTGCTCTTCCAGTGATCGTGGGGATGACTGGCGGGTCGCTTCTCGGGGGAATTCTGTCTGACAGACTCGGAAGGCGGCGTGCGGTTGCATTTTTCCTTGCGCTTCTTGCTGTGGATATCCTGATGCTGGTTGGCGCTGACGTCTGGAGCAATGGAAGGGCGACACACCTGCTGACAGCTCTTCTCGCGATCCTCTATTTCTGCATCGGGCTGTTTACCGCGTCGTCGTACGCGCTCTTCATGGACATCACGCACCCGGCCCTCGGGGCAACACAATTCAGTGCCTACATGGGTGCAACGAATGCGTGCGAGTCATGGGCGGCATTTGTTGTGGGAGGATTGATCGCGAACTGGAGTTATCCCGCAGCCTTCACCGCGATGGCAGCAGTGTCGCTGCTTGCGCTGCCGGTGCTGAGGTTCATGCCGGTGGAAACCGAAGGGGTGAGGGAAGAACCTTTGTAGGGACGCAGCCCGCCCGCCGAGAAATCCGTAGGGGCGCAGCATGCTGCGCCCCTACAAGGAAACCAATGAGAAGTCGGATCGGGTAAAGGGGGATGAGTCCGGATGGATTCTAGGAAAGCACCCCCTCGACTTTCGCGGCAAACTCAAAATCAAAATTGCTGATTCCCCCCACGTCATGAGTGGTAAGGTCGATGGTCACTCGATTATAGACATTGAACCACTCCGGGTGATGGTTCATCCCCTCTGCAATCAACGCCACCCTGGTCATGAATCCGAATGCCTCGACAAAATTCCTAAACTTGAATTCTTTGTGCAGCTTGCCATTCACCAGCGACCATCCCTTGAGTGCTCCAATGTCGCTGGAGATTTCCTGCTCGGTTTTCTTCTTTCGATCCTTCATATACTTTCCTGGGTCCGGCTACCGTTTCTCAAAGGTAAGGAGTTCACGGCAATCGGAACTCATAGCCTTCATCCCTTCCGTTGAGGTTCTTGCCCGCACTTTGGCTGCATCACCGCGGCGGGGGAGATAGACTTTTCCAACCTCCGTCAACCCGAACTCTTTCATCATCGCTGCAACCTCGAAGGGGAAATCAATCACACCGAAGCTGCCGGTGGACGCTTCCACAACGACCGACAGTCGTCCTCCCTGCTTCAGGGTTCGCGCACTTTCGCGGCCGAGTGACTTGAATTTCATCATCGTATCGGCCTTCGCAGCGCTGGCGGAGAAATCCGAGTCGTCGCCACGCGGGTAAAAGTCAGCAGGTGGATCGAGAAAGACGTAGTCAAACGTTCCCGATTGCTCGGGGATGCCGGTGAGGAGGATATTGGCCCGACCGAGCCTGCCATCGGGTCGAGCACGACGGCACCGGGATTCGTGTAGTAATAAAGAGCATTGGCAACAATCTGTCCTGGAAGCCGTCCTTTGTAGCCGGATTTCCCGAAGCGCGGATCGGGCATATCGACCGTCCACACGTTTCGTTCTTTCAGATCAAATCCAAACTTTGTCCGTTCGTCCTCTCGCCGGGCAAATTCATCCTCACGGATCTTCTTCTGCAGGTCGGAGATTGTCCATTTGTTGTTGATGGCCATCCGTTCGTACTGATCACGCCTGCGTTGGTCATCCACCTTTGTTGCCAGCTCGAAGTAGAAAATCTCGGCCAGCGGTCTTTTCTCGACATCGGGGTAGTAGGTGTAGAACATATGGCACTGCTTGAGCATCGAGTAGGGGAACTTGAAGCCCGGGACATCCGCCATGCGCTTGAGGATTTGCTCTCCAAAGATTCCCTCTTTCAACGCTGTTGGGACAAGCTTTTCCACAAGAAATTTTCCAAGGTCCCAGTAGTTGTCAGCGGAGAAGGAGTTCAGTTTTTCAATCAGCGGGTCGAGTAAAGAGGCTTTGCCGACTTTTGGCTTCGCTGTGGGGGCAGTCTTTGCCATTCCTAACTCCGAGTTTGTGGGTGTGGCCGTCGTTAGCGGGAGGGCCGGAGTCTCGAGGAAGGAGACCCGACGCACATCTTCATGCAGTAGGATAAGGGAATTTATTGAGGATTGCAAGCCTTCGAGTTGTTACACTACCAGTTGGCTGTTCCAACCACCATACCCATCCGGGTCCTTCACCGGGTTGGATGGGTCTTCGATCCATACCGCGCGGTCAATTACAAACTTGTAGCGATACGTACCGGCTGGCGGGAGAGGCAGCCAACAACTCCACACGCCGTTCTCCAACTCATCAAAATGGTTTTTCGTAACGTCCCAGCTATTGAAGTCGCCGGCGAGTGCGACCGTCCGAGGGACGCGGTTGTGGTAGACGAACACAATGCCACTGTTGGCACGATACACGCCGGGAACATTTGAAGGAGCACGCTGACCAAGTGCACGGTGAACGGCAGTGCGTGGGTTCAACACCCCGGAGCCCTGTTGTTCTACAGGTGCGCCTCTGACCTGCTGCGCGGTGTCCATGAGAATCCGACGAATGTCGTTCGGAGAGAGGTCGGGCATGGCTTCCAGCATTTGGGCAATGACGGAACTGACAATGGGCGCGGCGAACGAGGTCCCATCCACATTCTTGTACGCAGGCGCTATATAGCTCTTCTCTTTGATCCGTTCCGCCACCCACGTTTCACAACCACCCTTGGGGAGCTCTACCGGCATTCCGGGAATGCTTTTACTGAGGTTGTCAAACCGCCGAGCGCTTATGGTCGTGTGGGAACCCAGCAATTTGAATAATG
>JAERML010000337.1 GCA_016844425.1 Bacteroidota bacterium | reverse complement strand
CGGTGGTTGAACTCCAACCAGCTCAGCTCGCGGTTGATATAGAGGGAGGGGTCGAGTGAGGAAGGGAGGGACGTGTACCCTTCATCTGCGGACCTGATCCGCTTCTTCTTCCCTGCCTTTTGGCTCTTCTGCCGTCTGCGTTGATATTTCGTGACAACCGGTTTTGTTCCCTCAAGCGGTTCGGCTGTCTCACCTTTTTGCCCGGGATCGGTGTTTTCTTTGAGCGAGGCCATGGGTCAAAATATGGGAAGTTCCGACTGAAAAACAAGTTGTCGAATTGTGAACAAAAGCGAGGATGGCCTGGCAAGCTTGATTTGTGGGTTGTTTTCAGGTAAGTTAAGGAAGTTTTCAGTTCTCTGCTCATCAACATTCTGATCATCACTGAAATAAGATGTGCTGAGATTAGGCAACAGTTCACATCACTCACTATAAAGGAATCGGCCATGACCGAGAAAGAGATGTTCCTGCAGACATGGGAACGCGAGTTCCAGACAACGCTAAAGATTCTCAAAGCTCTGCCGCATGAAAAGGCTGAACTGAAGCCGGCGGAGAAATCGAAATCGGCAAAGGATCTTGCGTGGACGTTCGTCGGCGAAGAGGGCGTCATCATTGACGGCGTGTGTAAGGGGAAGATCGATTTTATGAGCATGCCGCCACCACCGGCCACGTTTCAGGAGGTGATCACCATGTATGAGAATAGCCATAAGGGCAATGTGGACAGGGTGAAGGGCCTCACTGACACTGAGTGGAATTCACCCATCCCGTGGATGCTTGGTCCAAAGCAACCGGGCCAGGTGCGTCGCGCCGACGTTCTCTGGACAGCGGTTATGGACAACGTGCACCATCGCGGTCAGTTCTCCGTCTATCTCCGCATTGCGGGTGCCAAGGTGCCGTCAATCTATGGTCCAACGGCCGACGAGCCATGGATGTAACGACCCCTGCAATTGAGAACTCCAGGCTTCGGGGCTCCCCCGGAGCCTGAATGTTTCATATCAACCTGAAATTCCAACAGCAATCATCCGATGCGAATGCGATCTCGTCTCCTCTTTGCCTTCCTCCTGCTCCATCCGCTCACGATTCCTGCCACAGCGCAGCCGGATGAAAGCAGCAAGCAGCTCCGCAAGCCGGATCTTGTGGAGCTCGTGAGACTGGATTCCACCATCAGACTCGATATCCGGTATGCGACCTCTCACAACTTCATGAAGCGTCCGATGTACACGCAGGCCCGTGCATTTCTGCAACGCCCCGCAGCGAATGCGCTCGTTCGGGCGCACCAGTCGCTTCGCTTGCAAGGTTTCGGCCTCCTCATTTTTGATGCGTACCGCCCCTGGTCGGTGACGAAGAAGTTCTGGGACGAGACGCCGAGAGAGAAGAGGAAGTACGTTGCAAACCCCAGGAAGGGCTCGAAGCACAACCGTGGTTGTGCAGTTGATTTGTCGCTGTACGATCTGAAGACGGAAAGGGAGGTTCCGATGCCGAGCGAATACGATGACTTCACGTACAGGGCGGCGGCGAACTATGATGGCGGAACGAAAGAAGAGAGGAAATCGAGGGCGCTCCTCCGGTTAGCGATGGAGAAAGAGGGTTTCGCCGTTAACCCGGACGAGTGGTGGCACTTCGATTACAAGGACTGGCGGAAGTATGGCGTGCTGGATGTGCTGTTCGAGGAGATGAAATAATGAGAGAACACACTTGTCCGTCAGGGCTTCTTTGAAGCCCGTATCGTCGGATTCTTGATCTGTCGTTTCACAATTACCAACGCGATTGTAGCGGTAAGTGCAATCAATACTGAAAGAAAAAGTAAGCTCGACATTGTGTTAATCCTCCATTTCACCTGTCACGTTGACGAGTTGCAGCCCCGGCCGTATATCCCCCAACAATAAATGTAAGCAGCGCGGCAAGAAGGTCAGCGAGAATAATGCCTTGACCGAGGTTGAGGAACACGGTCGCCACTTTCTCCACGGCTTGCCGTGACAGTTCCATTTCACCAACAATGTACCCACTCTCTGGCCCAAATGTCAACAGCGTATTGTCAAATGCCCGAGCACTCCTCATGCGGGGGTCATTTTTAGTTAGTATCACCTGATACTATTTGAGGAGCAGCAACTTCTTTGTCTCGACAAACCCTCCGGCGGAGAGCCTGTAGTAATAGATTCCCGACGCATAACCTTCAGCACTCGAGTCAGCTGTGTATGATCCTGCTTCGCGGTTTCCCTCCGCAAGAGTGGCCATCTTTCTTCCAAGACATCGAACACTTCCAGTCGAAACAAATGCAGGCTGCGGAATCCCATATGGTGGAGCGGTGGGTGACGTGATCTAATGTAGAGGATCGGCCGCCGAGACTCAACTGAGGGGAGCAAACAACTGCGGTTATCTCATGATGGTCGCAATAGCACCATCACCTCAACGTCCGCGGTTCCCGGAAACATGTCAAACGGGATGGCGGTCTCCATTGCGTATCCAGCTTTCTTCCAGCGGTCGAGTTCCCCCGGCATCAGATCGATATTGCAGAAAAGATGGAGGATGCGCTGCAGCCGATGCTCGGCGATTTCTTCAATAACGCCCGGCGCGGTTCCGTTGCGTGGTGGATCGAGAATGGCAACATCCTCAGGGACGGTGTTCTGCAACAGCAAAAGAAGCGATTCCCCGGTGATCTCACTCCTGATGAAGCGCGCATTCGAAACACGCTGCCGTTTTGCGTTGGCGATGGCGGATTGGACCGACTGATGGGAAATCTCTACGCCGACAACAGAACGGGTCTGTTCAGCCAGACAAAGAGAAAAAAGTCCATAACCACAGTAGAGATCGAACAGCTTGCTTTCTTTGGAAGGCTGCAGCAGGGCTTCCGCTTTCTCGACTATGGCCGGTACGAGCGACAAATTCACTTGCGAGAAGGAGAGAGGAGAGAAGAGAAAGCTTCGCTCCCACACGCGCTGGAATAACTCTGCCTTTCCATAAAGCTTCCGGATGTTTTGTCGTGTGCGTGTGTTCCTGGCGCCGAGATAATACCTTCCGTCGGAATCGTCTTCATACAAGAACACGCCGG
>JAERML010000130.1 GCA_016844425.1 Bacteroidota bacterium | reverse complement strand
CCGGTTGATGAGTTCGGGTTCCTTCTCAAGAATATCCAGCGCCGCAATGGCGGAGGCAACGGACGCGGCCGTCGGACTGGCGCTGAAGATCAGGGCCGGTGCTGTATGCTTGAGGTAGTTGATAACGGCACGTTCTCCAACAACGAAGCCGCCGAGGGAAGCGAACGTTTTGCTGAACGTCCCCATGGTCATGTCCACATCGTTCTCCAGGCCGAAGTGGCTCGCGGTGCCGCGGCCGCCCTTGCCAATCACCCCGGTCGAATGGGCATCATCAATCAGGATGCGTGCATTGTACTTCTTCGCAACAGCAACAAGGTTCGGGAGGTCTACAATCGTCCCCGTCGTGCTGAAGACGCCGTCGGACACGACGAGCTTGGGAACCTCGAGCGGAAGCTTTGCAATCACACGCTCCAAATCCTTCATGTCGTTATGCTTGAAACGGACAAACTCAGCAAATGCGCCTTTCGCCATCAGGTTGCCGGCAACGATGCATGCGTGGTTATCACGATCCGAGACGACATACTCCCCTTTTTGCACGAGGGTCGGGATGATGCCTTGCGCGGTCTGGTAGCCCGTACTATAGAGGAGACAGGCTTCCTTGTTGAAGAAGGCAGCAAGGCGTTCTTCCAGTTCGATGTGAAGCTTCAGCGTACCGGTAAGATAGCGGGACCCGGAGCAACCAGTCCCGTACTTTTCAATGGCCTTGATGGCGGCGGCCTTGACGCGCGGATCGGCAGTGAGCCCGAGGTAGTTGTTCGATCCGGCCATGATGATCTTCCGGCCTTCGATCATCACCACCGGTCCTTCATTCTCTTCGATCGGTCTGAAATATGGGTAGTAGCCCTGCGCCTTGATCTCGTCTGCACGGGTGAAGGTACGGCACTTCTCAAACAAGTCTGTAGTCTTTTTGCGGGGCTCGGTCACCGGGTGCTGCCTCTCGATTCGCTCATCTGGGTAAATTGCAGGATCGCTTCTGGCGTCTCTCATTCCCATACTCCTTCGCACGGCGCAGAATTGGTTCCGTTGCTTCTGAAATGCGTTTTCAATATACTTGAACGTGCCTCAAAAGTCAATCAGATTTCACTCACCAGTATCACCCATCCACCTGTGAATACACTCGTTACCGGAAGTACTGGCTTCATTGGGAGTCACCTCGTTGATCTTTTGCTCAAAAGGAACTATACCGTCCGTTGTCTTGTCCGCCGCTCCAGTGATATGCGCTGGCTGCAGGGATTGCCGGTAGAGTTCGTGTACGGTGACCTCTTCGACCACGACGCTCTCCGGAATGCAGTGAGGGGTGTGGACTATGTCTATCACTCCGCCGGTGTGACAAAGGCAAAGAAGAAGGAAGACTACTACCGGGGCAATGCCACCGGCACACGAAACATCCTTGACGCGGTGCTTGCCCACAACCCGGGACTCAAACGGTTCATCCAGATCAGCAGCCAGACGGCAGTTGGCCCGAGCAAAACGAAAACCCCGATCACCGAAGAAGTAACACCTCACCCCCTGACGACGTACGGCAAGAGCAAGTGGAAAGCCGAGCAGGAGTGTCTTGCTGCTTCGACGAAAATCCCCGTGACCATCTGCCGGCCGCCCGCGGTGTACGGACCGAGGGACAAGGACGTGTTCGAGTTTTTCAACACGATGAGCAAAGGGTTGCAGCCGATGGTGGGATTCAGCGAGAAATACGTCAGCCTCATCCATGTCAGCGATTTGGTGCGGGGTTTTGTCCTTGCAGGCGAGAGCGAGAAGGCGGCGGGTCAGACCTATTTTATCGCAAGCAAGGATGTGTACGGCTGGAAAGAGATCGGAGAGGTCACTCGGGCGGTCATGAAGAAGAACGCTCTCCGGCTCCGGATACCGGAGTTTGGCATCTACACTATCGCTGCGTTCGCCGAGTTCTTTTCCCTCTTCAGTCCAAAGCCGGCGCTGATCAACTTCGAGAAAGCCCGGGACATGGTACAGAATTATTGGACGTGCGACTCCTCGAAAGCCGGGCGTGACTTCGAGTTCGAGCAACAGATCTCACTTGAAGCGGGGATCCAGGACACGGTGTCCTGGTACAAAGCACACAAATGGCTAAAACAGTGATGAGAATACGACGACAGCCTGAAGCATTGTCCCCCTGCTTCATGACTGTTCTTGCATGAAGACAGGCGGAGCCGGAGAAATAGACCCAACTCCTTGCAAGTTTCTTACCTCCGCACAACTTTGAATGCGATGTGGCCGTTTCCCGTTGCCATGAACGTCCGCAACCAGATCGGCAGCATCATTTCCGTCCCCCGTGCGGTCGTAATGTCGCCAAGATCAATGATGTCGTTCCATCCAAAGTCGTTGAGCAACTTTTTCACCTGAGCTTTTGCATTTGCATCGTTGCCACTCACAAACATCGTGGGATCACCACCCGATTTTCCGGCCGGATCCACCATCACTTCACAGTTGACGATGTTTAACGTCTTGACCACATGGGCATCGGGCAGCGCTTTTTGCACTTCCTCACCGAGTGAATTCGAGTTGCTGATGAAGAGAGACGGCGGCATCCCCTTTGAGAAATCCAGCGGGTTGCTGATGTCCACAACCGTTTTCCCCTTAAAGTTCGGCGGACCCGCCTGCTTCACGATCTCAACGGTAAATTCACCCTTGGTGCAGAGAAACACGACCTCACCGAATTTCGCCGCGTCCGCAAACGTTCCCTGCGAGGGCGACTTTCCGTTTTTCTTCACCCACGCCGCCGCCTTTTCATTGGTAGCTGTCCGCGAACCCATCATTACTTGATTGCCGAGCTGTACAAGTCTGGTGCCGATAGTCTCGCCGACCATGCCGGTGCCGAGTATTCCGATCTTCATGAGAGACCTCCTTTTTGAAAGAGTTGAGATTTGAGATGGGCCGCTGATTAGGCTGGTTCACACATTCCTCTGTACAAAGAAAACCTTATGAAAGTTCCCGTTCATGTCCGGATTCGTAGAATAAATCAGAAAACAACACACCAACGCGAGAGCACTTCGGTGAATTCTACGGTGGAAGCGCGGAAAAACGTGCTTCCACAGAGACCTCTCACACTCTTGAATCCTCAAATGGGCTGATGTATATTCAGGACGCTATACAAAGAGGTAGCCACACTGGACAGTCACAGGCTAACCGATCATCGGACCCACTCCACGGAGAGCAGCATGCAGAACCTTCTCAAAGAAACCGCCGAACGCGCAATTGCATACCTTGAAACGATCAACACCCGGTCGGTCAGGCCCACTCCCGATGCTGTTGCACGCTTGGCGTTATTCAACGAGCCACTCCCCACCGGCACGGGGTCGCCCGAAGAAACGCTGGCTTTCCTCGATGCGATCGGTTCCCCGGCCACGATGGGAATTGCAGGAAGAAGGTTCTTCGGATTCGTTATTGGAGGGTCCCTCCCCGTCACGGTTGCAGCCAACTGGCTTGCCACAGCGTGGGACCAAAACGCCGGCCTCTACAACATTACCCCCGGTGCCGCCCATCTCGAGCAGGTCGCATTAGGATGGTTGGTTGATCTTCTTCAGCTTCCCGCAGGAAGCGCTGGCGCTTTCGTAACCGGAGCAACCGTGGCAAACTTTACATCACTCGCAGCGGCCCGGCATGCAGTTCTCGCAAAAGCCAGATGGAACGTGGAAGCACACGGACTCTTCAGTGCACCGGAAATCACCGTCGTGATTGGTGAAGAAGCACACCCGACCCTCATCAAATCGCTTGGACTTCTCGGCCTGGGACGAACTCGGGTCACCCGTATACCCGTGGACAATCAGGGTCGGATACGGGCGGACAAACTCCCCCGGCTTTCCGGACCGACAATAGTGTGCACCCAGGCAGGTAATGTAAACACCGGCGCTGTGGACCCAATCAGAGAGATCGCCGCACACGCGCATCAGAACGGCGCGTGGGTCCATGCGGACGGGGCGTTCGGATTGTGGGCTGCGGTAGCGCCGTCCCGCAGGCACTTGGTGGAAGGCATTGCCGACGCTGACTCGTGGGCAACCGATGCGCATAAATGGCTCAACGTCCCCTACGACTGCGGGCTCGCGTTCGTGCGTGACCCCGATGCTTTGAAGGCAGCCATGGCAATTACCGCCGAGTATCTCCCCACGGAAAGCGAGCACCGGAATCCCTCCGACTTCACACCAGAGCTTTCGCGTCGTGCTCGTGGCGTTGAAGTGTGGGCGGCGCTTCGGACACTAGGCAAAGGTGGGGTTGAAGATTTGATCGAACGAACCTGCCGCCATGCGCGTCGCTTCGCAGAAGGGCTTACTGCAGCCGGGTACACCGTGCTGAACGATGTTGTCCTCAACCAGGTCCTCGTATCGTTTGGCGATGCGGAGACCACAAACAAGATTATTGCGGAGATACAGTCCGAAGGAACATGTTGGTGCGGCGGGACCGTCTGGCAGGGGAAGGCCGCAATGCGGATCAGTGTTTCTTCATGGGCAACAACCGAAGAAGATGTGGAAATGAGTCTGAGTGCGATGATCCGCGTAGCAGGCAATCATGCCCGGTGATTCTTTTTCAAACCCTTGACTTGGGGGGCGACATTTTGTATCTTTAACCCACAACGATCGCGGGGTGCCTGCCCGCCTTGACAGAACTGGCACGGCAGGCGGGGAGTCCGCCAGAAAGACGGCGGATTTCGTGACGCCAATGAAGCGTCACTCAACAATTGGGTTGGCTCTGCAGCGTAGAGAATACATGATCGCGGGGTGGAGCAATTGGTAGCTCGTCGGGCTCATAACCCGAAGGTTGCAGGTTCAAGTCCTGTCCCCGCTACAAAGACTTCTGTAAAACCCTCACTAGTGAAAGCTGGTGGGGGTTTTATAGTTTCAATCGCTATTATCGCTGTTCTAGAAGGCGGCAAGAAGATGGGTCCTACAAAGATGCTCATAGTCACGGCTTCAGTTTTGTGGAAATCCATCGAACCCCACTTGAGTTCATTCGATGTGGCATTGTCATCAGAAGAGACAAATACAGCATCGGGTATTGCTTGATCAGATCGGGGATTTCTGACCCTGAGCTTTCCAGCGCAAGGTTCCAGAGATCTTCCCATCGCTGAGTGGGTGGAACGAGCTTCGAAACATGCTCTCCTTCCT